>JASLXG010000202.1 GCA_030740435.1 Alphaproteobacteria bacterium
GCCTCGCGGAGCTTGCCGATAATCTGCTCAACCGTGTGATTCTTCTTCGCCATTTTGCCCTCCTTCAAGCCAACCCAATCCTAACATCCGGGCTGGACCAGTTTTCGGGGGGTAGGCCACCGGCGCCCGGCGTCATCCTGAGCATCGCCGACCGTTCGGTGGGTTCCGTGGTGACGCAAGCCGAGCCCCTGTTCACCATCGTGCCCGCCGACGTGCCCATGGAAATGGAAGTCGACGTGTTGCCCAAGGACGTGGGGCTGATCCAGGTCGGCGACCTGGTGCGCATCAAACTGGATGCGCTGCCCTTCCAGAAGCACGGCACATCATCGAGGGCCGGGTGCGCCTGATCAGCGAAGACGCAGTGGCCGCCGAGGGCCGTGCCGCCGAGACCGTCTACCGCTCGCGCATCGAGCTCAAGGCGCGCAAGCTACGCGAGGTGCCGGATAGCTTTCGCCTGACGCCGGGCCTCACGGGCAGCGCCGACATCACCGTCGGCAAGCGCCGCATCATCACCTACTTTATCTATCCCCTGGTCCGGGCCTTCGATACAAGCTTCCGCGAGCCCTAGTACTCAGGTGCCCACACGCGTCAAGGTCTGCTGCATGATGAGCCCGGAGGAGGCCCGGCTGGCCGTAGAATGCGGTGCCGATGCCGTCGGTCTGGTCAGTGAGATGCCCAGCGGTGCCGGCGTCATCGGCGACGACCTGGCGGCCGAGATCGCCGCCGGGGTGCCGCCGGGCGTGATGAGCGTGCTGCTGACCAACCGCCAATCGGTCTCCGCCATCGTCGCCCAGCAGCGCGCCGTGGCCGCCAATGCCCTGCAGCTGGTCGACGAACTGCCGGCCGGCGGCCAGGCCGAGCTGCGCCTGGCATTGCCTGGAATTTCGCTGATTCAAGTCGTTCACGTCCGTGGCCCCGAGGCCCTGGACGAAGCCCGCGCCGTGGCGCCTCAGGTCGATGCCGTGCTGCTCGATTCCGGCAATCCCGAACTCGCGGTGAAAGAGCTCGGCGGCACCGGCCGGGTGCACGACTGGGACCTCAGCAGCCGCATCGTGGCGGCGCTGGAGATCCCGGTCTTCCTGGCCGGCGGCCTTCACGCCGGCAACGTCGGCGAAGCCATCGCCCGGGTGCGGCCCTACGGCGTAGACCTCTGCAACGGCGTGCGCACGGCCGGCAAACTCGACGAGGCCAAGCTACGCGCCTTCTTCGCCGCCGTCGCCTTAACCTTCCTTAATTAAGGGGACGCGGACGCTTTTCCGAGCAGCGCCGCCTTGATGGCATGGTCGACGAAGGCGGCCTCGAGGGCGGTGCGGGTGAGGGCGCGTAGCGCCTCGTCGTCGAGGCCGAAGTGGCGGGCGGCGAAATCGTATTCGCGGCCGATGGAGGTGGCGAAGTAGGGCGGGTCGTCGGAATTGAGAGTCACGGCGAGGCCGGCCCGAAGGAGTTCGGGAAAGGGGTGGGCCTCGGGCGAGGCATACATTCCGGTCGCCAGGTTGCTGCCGGGGCAGATCTCGAGCACCAGGCCACGCTCGGCGATCTCGGCCACCAGGGCGGGGTCTTCGCTGGCCCGGACGCCGTGGCCGAGCCGCTTCACGGGCAGCGTCTCGATGGCCTGGCGCACGCTTTCCGGGCCGGCCCATTCGCCGGCGTGGACGGTGCAGGCGAGACCGGCCGCGGCGACGTGGCCGAAGACCCCGGCGAAGGCGCCGGCCGGATAGGCCGCCTCATCGCCGCCCATGCCGAAGCCGACCACCAGGGGGTGGGGCTCGGCCACCACCTGGCCGGCGATCTCCAGGCCGCGTTCGGGACCGAAATGGCGCACGCAGGTGACGATGATGCGGCCCTCGATGCCGCATTCGGCGCGGGCCTCCTCGATACCCGCGGCGATACCCTCGAGATGGTCGCTGTAGCTCATGCCGTTTTGCGCCGCGTGGTCGGGGGACGACATCAGCTCGACGTAGATGGCCCCCTCGGCGGCCGAGCGCACGAGGTAGTCCCGCGTCACCTCGCGGTAGTCGTCCGGCGTACGGATGACGGCGGCGGCGATGTCGTAGAGCTCGAGGAAATCGGGGAAGTCGCGCCAGACGAATTCGCCGTCGGGCCCGAAGCGTTCGGGGGGCAGCGTCATGCCGTGGCGCCGGGCCAGGCGCCGCACCAGTTCCGGCCTGGCCGTGCCCTCGAGGTGAACGTGGAGCTCGGCCTTGGGGATCATGACGCGATGCGCTCGAGGACCAGCGGACCAGGCGGGGCATGGTTACCCAGCGTCACGGCGGCGCGGATCTCCCGGGCCGCCTCCTCGGCGGCGGCCGGGCCGCGGGCATGCACCAGGCAGAGCGGCCGTTCGGGCCCGACTTCGTCGCCCGGGCCGGCCAGGCGCGTGAGGCCGACGCCGTGGTCGATGGCGTCGCCGGCCCGCCGCCGGCCGCCACCCAGCGCGATGATGGCAAGGCCGATGCGGCGCACATCAAGGGCCGCGACAACTCCCGCCTGCTCCGCCAACACCGCCAACTCGTGCTCCGCCAGCGTCACTTGCTCGGGGCGTTCGAGCAGATCGGCAGGGCCGCCAAGCGCCGCCACCATGGCCGCGAAACGCTCGGCCGCGGCGCCGCTCTCGAGGGTTTTTCGCGCCATCTCCCGGCCCTCGCCGACATCCGGCGCCAGGCCGCCGGTCACCAGCAACTCCGCCGTCAGCGCCAGCGTCAGCTCATGGAGGCGCGATTGGCGCTCATCGCCGCGCAGGAAATCGATGGCTTCCCGTACTTCGACGGCGTTGCCGGCGGAGAGCCCCAGGACTTGGTTCATGTCGCTCAAGCGCGCCGTGGTCCTGAGCCCGGCGCCGTTGGCCACCTCGACGATGCTGCGGGCCAGTTCCTCGGCCTGGGCCTCGGTGGCGGCGAAGGCGCCAGAGCCGAACTTAACGTCCATGACCAAACCATCGAGGCCGGCGGCCAGCTTCTTGGAGAGGATCGAGGCGGTGATCAGGGGGATCGATTCGACAGTCGCCGTGACGTCACGGATACCGTAGAGCCGGCGGTCGGCGGGCGCCAGATCAGCGGTCTGGCCGATGATGGCGCAACCGGCGTCGGCCACGACGCGGCGGAAAACCTCGATCGAGGGTGCCGTATCGTAACCCGGGATGCTGTCGAGCTTGTCCAGCGTGCCGCCGGTGTGGCCCAGCCCGCGCCCCGAGATCATCGGCACGCAGCCTCCCGCCGCCGCCACCATGGGGGCCAGCAGAAGCGACACCTTGTCGCCCACGCCGCCTGTCGAGTGCTTGTCGAGAAGTGGGCCGGGCAAAGCCATTCCCGACCACTCGAGCACGCTTCCCGAGTCCCGCATGGCTTCGGTCAGGGCCACCGTTTCGCCCCGCTCGAGGCCCTGAAAGAAGACCGCCATGGCCCAGGCGGCAACTTGACCTTCCGTAATAGAATTATCCGATAACGATTTGATAAAAAAAGAAATTTCGTCTGAGGTTAAGATTTCACCGTTGCGTTTCCTGCGAATGATTTCCTGGGGCAGGAAAGCCCCGCCGCCTTCACTCGCCATAGGGAATCCAGATGTTCTTGACCTGGCTGGCCCGTTCGAGAAATTCCCGGCCCTCGCCCTGGCGGCGCTGGCGCCAATCGCGCCGCCGGGTCTCGATCCAGATGGGCTTGAGGTTGCCGGCGGCCAGGCCTTCGAGCTCGGCCCCCAGTGCGGCCGGGCCGAAGTACCAAAGCGCATCGATCTCGGCATGGGCGGCCAGCACCGGCGCCAAGTCGGCAGGCCGGCCGCTGACGATGTTGACCACCCCGCCGGGTACGTCCGAGGTGTCCAGCACCTGGTATAAATCGGTGGCCGAGAGCGGATGCGGAGCCGAGGGCACCAGGACCACCCGATTGCCGGCCGTCAGCGCCGGGCCCAGCAGCGACACCATGGCCAGCAGGGGCGCCTCTTCGGGGCAGATGATAGCCAGGATGCCGTGGGGCTCGTTGAGCGCCAGCGTCAGGCCGCGCAAGGGCGGCTCGTGCACGGCGCCTTCGAACTTGTCGGCCCAGGCGGCGGCGGCAAACAGGCGCGCCACGGAGGCCTTCACCTCAGCCCGGGCGGCGCGGCGCGAAACCCCGGTCTGGGCGGCAATGCGGCCGGCGAACTCGGCCGCCCGGGCCTCCAGGTTCTCGGCCACGTAATAGATCACCTGGGCTCGGTTGTGGGCCGTGGCGCGGCTCCAGGCAAGCGCCTTGCGGGCGGCCTCGACGGCATCGCGAATGTCCTTGCGGCTGCCGGTGCCGACCTCGCCGAGACGGCGCCCATCAGGCCCGAGAACGGCCTGGCTGTACCCCGAATCGGGCCTTTTTTGCGCCCCGCCGATGTAAAGCTTCGGCGTTCGATCGAGGTCCAGTTCGGGCACCTGGTCCGCTATCTCGACGACTTTCGTTGATTCGACATAGGCCTCGCGGCCTAGATCCCAGTCGGGCCGCAGGTATTCCCCCAGGCCCTCGCGGCCGCCCTCGCGGCCGAATCCCGATTCGCGCCGGCCGCCAAAGCCGCAGGCGGCATCGAAAAGGTTCGTGGCATTGACCCAGACGACGCCGCAAACCAGTTTCGGCGCCACCTCGAGGGCCAGATTGATGCTCTCGCTCCAGACGCTGGCGGCCAGGCCATAGCGCGTGTTGTTGGCCAGTTCGATGGCTTCGCCGGGCGTGCGGAAAGTGGTGGCCACCAGCACCGGGCCGAAGATCTCCTGCTGGGCGATGGTGGCGGCGGGCTGGACGTTGGTAAAAAGCGTCGGCGGAAAGAAGTTGCCGGCCGGGCAGGGCAGGTCGGGCTGCCACATCTCGCCGCCTTCGTCGATGCCGGTTTGCACCAGGTCCCGGATGCGTTCGAGCTGGGCCGGGGCCACGATGGCGCCGATGTCGGTGCCCTTGTCGAGTGGATCGCCGAGGCGCAGCTTATTCATGCGTGTTTTGAGTTTGGCGATGAAAACCTCAGCCACCGATTCCTGGACCAGCAGGCGCGAGCCGGCGCAGCAAACCTGACCCTGGTTGAACCAGATGGCGTCGACCAGGCCTTCGACGGCACTGTCGAGATCGGCATCGTCGAAGACGATGAAGGGCGACTTGCCGCCGAGCTCCAGCGTCAAGCGCTTGCCGGAACCCGCGGTTTTCTCGCGGATCAGGCGGCCCACCTCGGTCGAGCCGGTGAAGGCGATTTTGTCGATGTCCGGATGCTCGACGATCATCTCGCCCACCGCGCCGTCGCCGCTGACGACGTTGAAGACACCCGCCGGCAGCCCCGCCCGCTGCGCCAGTTCGGCGAACAGGAGCGCCGTCAGGCTGGTGTATTCGGCCGGCTTCAGCACCACCGTGTTGCCCGTGGCCAGGGCCGGAGCGAGCTTCCAGGCCAGCATCAAAAGGGGGAAATTCCAGGGGATGATCTGGCCCGCCACACCCAGCGCCTGGTGGCCGGGAAATTCGTCCTCCAACAACTGGGCCCAACCGGCATGGTGATAGAAATGGCGCGCCACCAGGGGCACGTCGATGTCGCGGCTTTCACGGATCGGCTTGCCGTTGTCCAGCGTCTCCAGCACCGCCAGCAACCGGGCCTGGCGCTGCACCATGCGGGCCAGGGCATAAAGCGGCCGGGCCCGGCCGGCACCCGGCTTGGCCCAGGCCGGCTGCGTCGCCCGGGCGGCCGCCACGGCGCGCTCCACATCAGCCGCCGTGGCCTGGCTGATCTCGGCGAGTTTCTCGCCGTTGGCGGGGTTCAGGCTTGCGAAAGTCGCGCCGGGTTCGCCGAAATTACCGTCGATGAAAGAGCCGAAGCGGCGCCCGTGGCGCTCGAGCCAGGCCTCGGCCTCCTTCGTGCCCTCGGGGGCGGGGCCGTAGTCCATGCTTTGCATGATTTCGGCAACGCTCATGCTTAACCCATGGGATGGCGGTGGCTGGCGGAGTAGGCGCCGGAAAGGTGGTGCTCGAGCTGGCGTTCGATGTCGCCCAGCAACCCCGAAGCACCGATGCGGAAGAGTTCAGGCTCGAGCCAGGGCCGGCCCAGTTCCTCGCGCATCATGATCTGGTAGGCCAGTACGCTTTTGGCCGTGCCGATGCCGCCGGCCGGCTTGAAGCCGATGCGTTGGCCGGTTTCCGCGCCAAAGGCGCGGATCTGGCGCAGCATGACCAGCGACACGGGCAAGGTGGCGTTGGTACTTTCCTTGCCCGTCGAGGTCTTGATGAAGTCGGCCCCGGCCATCATCGCCACCCAACTCGCCCGGGCCACCAGGCGTAGCGTGCCCAGGTCGCCGGTACCCAGGATGGCCTTGAGATGGGCCGGCCCGGCGGCCTCGCGAAAAGCCCGAACCTCGTCGTAAAGCGCCGTCCAGTTGCCGCCCAGCACATGACCGCGGTTGATGACGATGTCGATCTCGGCCGCTCCGGCCGCCACCGAGGCATCGACTTCGGCGATGCGGCCGGAAAGGGAAGAAAGCCCTGCCGGAAAGCCCGCCGAGACGGCGGCCACGGGAATGCCGCTGCCGGCCAGAGCCGCCACGGCCGCCGGCACCATTTCATGGTAGACGCAGACGGCGCCGACGCTGAGGCCCAGGTTGGCCACGCCGAGCGCTTCCAAGAGGTCTCGGCGCAGGGGCTGACGGGCCTTGGCGCAAAGTCGTTCGACCCGTCCCGGGGTGTCGTCGCCGGCCAGCGTGGTCAGGTCGATGCACGAAATCGCCTTGAGCAGCCAAGCCGCCTGGTGGTCCTTCTTCAAACTGCGCCGCGTGGTCAGCGTTGCCGCCCGGCGCTCGACGGCGCTGGTATTGACACGCAACGCCCTCAGCCTTCCTGTGTCGAGCGGCGTTCCCGGATTGCGGGCCGGCTGGTGCAAAGCCTGCACGCTGGATTGGTTGAGCTTGGTCATGAATTCATTTAGCAGTTTGCCCGATGGCGGTGATTTTGGCGAGGGCAGGGATGGCGAAATTGGTCTGGAGTGAGGATTTCAGCGTCGGGGTCGCGAAGCTCGACGAAGATCACAAAAATATCCTCAGGCTGATAAATACCCTGGTCGACCTGGGCGAAGTCTCTTCGTCGTCCGAGGAAATCGGCGATGCCCTGACGGCCATGACCAACTACGCCAACCGCCATTTCGAGCGGGAGGAAGCTCACCTGCGCTCGATCGGCTTTCCGGATATCGAGCGCCATGCCCGGGAGCACATGGTCTTCGGCGAAACCACGGTCGATTTCTGCCTGCAAGTCCTGGACGGTGGCGGCGGCATCCCGGAACGGGTCCTTGCCTATTTGCGCCATTGGTGGGTCGGCCATATCCTCGAGAACGAGACATGGCGTACAAGAAGTTCATCGAGGACCAAAGCTAAAGAGGCTATCATAGCGGCTGCCTCTTCAAGCCGTTGTCGCCCCAAGTCCTTGTAGCCAACTTCCCCCTTCCGGAGCTCGTCATGGCATCGCCGCTTACCGTCGCGCCGAGCGGAAACGTGACCTTCCTCGGCTTTCCCTTGGAACTCGAAAGCGAAGGCCTCGGGGCCGACGTGGCCATCCTCGGCCTGCCCTATGGCGATCCCTACGGGCTGGACGAGGTCAGCAACGACCAGGGCCGGGCGCCCGCCGCCGTGCGCCGCGCCTCGGCCCGGGCCATGCGCGGGCTCGAGCGTTGGGACTTCGATCTCGGCGGCACGCTGCTGGACGGCCAGGACGTGCGCCTCGTCGATTGCGGCGACGTGCCGGGCGATGCCCGCGAGCTCGGCCGCCATTACCAAAGCGCCGAGCACCTGGCGGGCAACCTGCTGGCCGCCGGCGTGCTGCCCATAATAATCGGCGGCGACCACGGCGTGCCCATCCCGGTGCTACGGGCCTACGAGGAACACGGCCCCATCACCCTGATCCAGGTCGATGCCCATCTCGACTGGCGCGACGAGGTAAACGGCGTTCGCGAGGGCTATTCCAGCCCCATGCGGCGGGCCTCCGAGATGGCCCACGTGGCCGAGATCTTTCAGTTCGGCCTGCGCTCATCGGGCAGCGCCCGGGCCGAGGACGTGGCGGCGGCGCTCGACTACGGCGCCCATCTGGTGCCCGACAGCGAGCTCCAGCAAGTGGGCATGGCGGCGCTGCTCGAGCGCATTCCCGACGGTGGGCGCTATTACCTGACCATCGACGCCGACGGCCTCGATCCGGCCGTCATGCCGGCCGTGGCGGCGCGCACGCCGGGGGGGCTTTCCTTTGATCAGATGCGCACCCTGATCCATGGCCTGGTGGCCAAGGGCCGGGTGGTGGGCATGGATATCGTCGAAATCACGCCCCGGCGCGACCTCAACGATATCTCGGCCATCACGGCCGCCCGCTTGATCGTCAACCTCATCGGCATGGCGGTGCGAGGCGGCTACTTCGGCGGTGCCGGCGGCTGATGGCCACGACCGCCCAACTCATTGCGCGCCGCCTGGCCGAAGCCGGCTGCCGTTATGCCTTCGGCATTCCCGGCGGCGAAGTGCTGACCTTGATGGCGGCCCTCGAGGAGGCGGGGATCAGTTTCGTTCTGGCCAAGCACGAAAACAGCGCCGGCTTCATGGCCGAAGGCGCCCATCATGCCACGGGAGCGCCCGGCCTATTGCTGGCCACCCTCGGCCCCGGCGCGGCCAACGCCACCAACGTCATCGCCAACGCCTACCAGGATCGGGTGCCGCTGATCTTTCTCACCGGCTGCGTCGATGCCGCCCAGGCCGCCAGCTACACCCACCAGGTCATCGATCACGCCGCCCTCATGGCGCCCATCACCAAGGCCAGCCTGCGAGTGGAGCAGGGCGCCGTCGGGGTGACCATCGACAAGGCCCTGGCCATCGCCCTGGACGGCCAGCCGGGGCCGGTGCACGTCGATGTTCCCATCGGGCTGGCGATTGCCGAACAGCCCGAAAGCGTTGGCATTCGCCGACCCGCACCGGCCCCGGCCGGGCCGGCGCCGTCGCCCGAGCTGGAAGCGGCCAGAGAGCTTTTCCGCCAGGCCGAGCGCCCCTTGATGATCGCCGGTCTCGACGTGCTCAACCAGGGCGGCGAGGAGGCCCTGGCAACGCTGGTGCGGAAGTTTCGCCTGCCGCTGCTCACCACCTACAAGGCCAAAGGTGTGCTGGACGAGGACGATTCCCTGTGCCTGGGTGGCGTCGGCCTCTCGCCCCGAGCCGACGAACTCGTCTTGCCCTTCGTGCATGAAAGCGATCTGGTCATCCTGGCCGGTTACGACCCCATCGAGATGCGCAGCGGCTGGTGCCAGCCCTGGGCCGCGGGCCAGCCGGTCATCGAGTTCTCGGCCGTCGCCAACAGCCACTACGTACACCTGGCGAGCCACAGCTTCGTGGGCGACGTGGCGGCTGGACTGGAGGCCCTGGCGGCCGGCCACGAGTCCGCCGCGATCTGGCCCGGCGGCCAGCCGGCGGCCCTGGCCCGGTCGCTGGCCGAGGCCTTTCCCGGCGAGGAGGACTGGGGCCCGGCGGCGGTCATCGACACGCTGCGTCGCGCTCTGCCGCCCGACGGCGTGGCCACGGCCGACACCGGCGCCCACCGCATCCTGTTGAGCCAGATGTGGCGCTGCCCGGGGCCACGGCAATTGCTGCAATCGACGGCCTTCGGCACCATGGGCTGCGCCCTGCCGCTGGCTCTGGGCTACAAGCTGGCCCAGCCCGAACGGCCAGTGGTGGCCTTCGTCGGCGATGCCGGGCTGGAGATGGTGCTGGGCGAATTGGCCACGGCCCGCGATTTGGGCTTGGCCGTGGTGGTGGTCGTCTTCGTCGACGAGCAACTCGCCTTGATCGAGCTGAAGCAGCGCAGGTTAGGTCATGATGAACTCGGCGTGGCCTTCGGCGGCAGCGACTTCGCGGCCGTGGCCCAGGCCCTGGGCGGTACCGGCGCGACGGCCGGCAGCCGCGACGAACTGGCGGCCGAGGTCGAACGTGCCCTGGGCCGCGACAGCTTCACCGTCATCGCCTGCCCCATCGAGCGGCGATCTTATGACGGACGCTTCTGATAAATTAGGCTAACCCCGGGCCTGGCGCGGCATGATGCCTTGATAGGGCAGGCGCAGCACGGCCTCGTGGACCATGGTGGCCAAGGTCGTGAGGTCGAATATGGGCAGGCCCAGGCGCTGTTGTAGGGTGTGGGCGTAGGGCGGCATGTCAGTGCATTCCAGCACCACGGCACCGACGTCGGGGTGGGTCTTGAGCAACAGCTTGGCGGCGGGCCAGGACCTCTTTTTCGATCTTCGCCATGTCCATGTCATCGCGCTGGCCCTCGAGGATGACCTCGCGGAATTCGCGGTAATCGTCCATGCCCTGGACGGCCACCGGGATATCGCCAGCGCCGACGGCGGCGAAATGCTGCGCTGTCAGGTTGGGTCCGCTGGCGGTCAGTACGCCGACCTTGCCGCGGCCGCCCAGCATGTGGTGGACCAGCGGCACCTGGATCAGGCTGGAGGCGAACATGGGCACGCTGACGGCCTCGGCCAACTGACGCTGGAAGAGCGCAAAAAAGCCGCAGCTACCTGTGATGGCACGGGCGCCCTCGGCCTCCAGGCGCCGGGCAGCCTCGAGGAAGGGTTCGATGAAACCGGGCGGCGGGCCGTTGACGAGCTTGGCCACGGTAGCACCGGGCACGGTTTCATAGAGCACGGGAAAGCTCAGGCCCGAGGGGTTCTTGATGTGTCCGGGTGGCTTGGGGAAGTGTGAATCCAGGCACAACACGCCGATGGTGACGCCATAGATGTTCGGGCCACCCTGAAGCTTCATGGCGTCATGGTCCCGGTCCGGCGAAGCGGTCCACGCCATAGGGCGTCAGGTCGATGTTGGGCCGTCCCCCGGTAGCCAGGTCGGCGATCACCCGGCCCGTCATGGGCGCCATCATGAGACCGCAATGGGCATGGCCGAAGGCGGCATAGAGGCCAGGCCGGCCGGGGATCTCGCCGAGACATGGCAGGCTGTCGGGAAAGCTCGGGCGAATGCCCATCCATTCCTCGCCGTCCTCGGTGTTTAGGCCCGGCACCAGGCGCTTGGTCAGGCGCTTGAAGATTCGCGCGCGGCGGTAATTGGGCGCTGCCTCGAGGCCAGCGAACTCGGCCGTTCCGGCGCTGCGCAAGCCCATCTCCATGGAACTGGCGACGAACATCGCATCGACCGCCATGATCGAATGATTGAGGCTGACGCCGGGTTCGCGGAAGACCATGTGATAGCCCCTTTCGGGCTCCAGCGGCAGATTGAGCCCCAAGGGCTCGAGCAGTCGTGCCGACCAGGCACCGGCAGCCACCACGACGTTATGGCTTTCGAACACGCCCCCGTCGCATGTGATGCGCCAACCGCCGCCCTCGCGCGGTGCCAAGCTGGCGACCGAGGCAGACAGGATTTCCCCGCCCAGGCTTCGCACCTTGTCGGCCAGCACCGCGCCCAGGCGGCCAGGCGACAGAGCCCGGGCCTGGTCCCTGATGATGATGGCGGCCTGGAAATCGGGCGAAAGGTCGGGCTCGATCTCGCGCAATTGATCGCCGTCGACGAGTTCCAAGGGCGTATCGTGGTCGCGGCGAAGCCGCCACGCGAGGTCGTCGAGGTCGTCGAGGTCGGCCACCGCTTTGGTTTTCTTGCGGTAGGCGTGGATGTAATAGCAATCGCGCAACAAGCCCTCGTGGCCACTGCCGGCCAGGTGGTGGCGGTAGAGATCGACGCTGGGCCGGTTCAGCGCCGCCATGGCGGCGGCGATGGCGGGAATGCGATGACGGCGCCCAGCGGCCAGGAACTTCAGCGCCCAGGGCATGGCCTGCAGCAGGTATTGCGGCCGGATGGCCACCGGACCCTCGGGATCGAGCAGCCAGCGCGACACCTTCAGCCAGACTCCGGGCAACGACTGGGGCACGCAGGACCAGGGCGAGATGACGCCGGCGTTGCCGAAGCTCGTGCCCTGGCCCGGCTCGTCGCGTTCGACGAGGCGTACACGGGCGCCCTTTTCGAGCAACGAAAGCGCACAGCAGATGCCGACGATACCTCCGCCGATGATGGTCACGGCGTCATCGTCCTTGTCGGGCATCCGTTTGTCCTTCCCCTTAGCGAATCACCATCACCGAACAGCGGGCGTGGCGCACGATGCGGGCGGCGGCGCTGCCCAGCAGGTAATCCGAAACGTTTGATTTGTGCGAGCCGGTGACGATCAGTCCGGCGCCGACCGCTTCGGCAGCCGCCAGAACCTCCTCGTAGACCGTGCCGAAACGGATCGAACACGAGATCGTGCCCGACCGGAGATCGAGCCCGGCCGCCAATTTGGCCAGCTCGGCCTCGGCCTGGCCGGCCGCCATTTGCTCGTAATTTTCATGCAGGAACTGCGAGACGATGGCCGGCGCCGCCGCCACCACGTTCAGCAGGTGCATATCGCAGGCATTGGAATTGGCGATATCCTCGGCGGCCTGCAGGATGCGCTGAATGGGCTCGCCATGCTCCAGATCGATGGCCACAAGAACGGTTTTGAACATATCCTTGCCCCCTTTGTCCTTGTGACGTTAGAAATCGGATGCGGCTTCGGCCGCCTTGGCGCGGCGGCTGTCGGCCAATTGCAACAGCACCACCGGCACGGCAATCACCAGGGCCACGATATCGCTCTGCCAACTGGGCGCCACCAGCAGCAATCCGGTGCAGACCATGTAGAAGCGCCAGAAGGGATTGAGCGGCGCCAGGAAGAAGCCTGACACCGCCGTGGCGATGGCGAACACCCCGAAGGCGCAACTCAGCGAGACCTGGATGAAGGAGATCCAGGTGAAGTATTCCGGCAGCACCAGCAGCATGGTCGGCGCGTAGACGAAGACCATGGGCACCATCAGCTTGCCGATGCCTAGCGTGAAGGCATTGATCCCGGTGCGGAAGGGGTTGGCCCCGGCAATGCCGGCGGCGGCGTAGGCCGAAGCACACACGGGTGGTGTGATCTCCGAGATGACGCCGTAGTAGAGCACGAACATGTGGGTCGCTAGCGGTGGAACTCCCAACTGCGCCAGGGCCGGCTGGGCCACCGAAACCAGCATGATGTAGAGCGCCGTGGTGGGCAGGCCGGCACCCATGAGAATGCAGGCAATGGCGATCAGCACCAACGACAGGAACTGCTGGATCGAGGCCTGCGCGAAGACCTCGAGCGGGATCCAGCCGATTATCAGGTGCAGCCCTTCAGCCATATCGCGGGCGCCGTTGGTGACCATGAAACCGAGCCGGAAGGCGACGCCGGTGGTATTGATGACACCGACCACGATGCCTACGGCGGCCGAGGCTGCGCCCACGGCGAGGGCGTACTGCACGCCGACGTGGAAGCTATCGAAGAGCTTGCCGATGGGCTCGCGCCGGCGCTTGTGCATCAGGCTGAGGATCAGCAGGCCGGCCAGGATACCGGCCAACACCGGCGAGAAGCCGCCGTCCGAGGCCTTCCACAGAATGAAGGTCATGAGACCGCCGGGAATGACCAGGGTCAGTGGTTTTTGGAAGGACGTGAAACCGACGACAATGCAGAACATGAGGCCGGTGAAGGCCGCCATGTTGGGCGAATAGCCGCTAAACAGCACGATCAACAGCGCCAGCAGCGGTAGCGCCGTGTGCCAACCCTCGCGCCAGACCTTGAAGAAATTCGGCAACTGGTCCTTGGCATAGCCCTTGAGGCCAAGACGCCGGGCCGTGAAGTGGACGATCGACATGACACCGACGTAATGCATGGTGGCCGGCACGATGGCGGCCAGCACGATGGTGGTGTAGGGCACCTCGAGGAACTCGGCCATCAGGAACGAGGCGGCGCCCATGATCGGCGGCGTGATCTGGCCGCCGGCGCTGGCTGCCGCTTCGACGCCGCCGGCGAAATGGCCGGGATAGCCCAGCCGCTTCATGTTGGGGATGGTCAACGATCCCGTGGACACCGTATTGGCGATGGAAGAGCCGGAGATGGTGCCGAAGAAGGCCGACGAAACCACGCTCACCTTGGCTGGGCCGCCGGTGTAGCGGCCGGCCAGGATCATGGCGTTGTCGACGAAGAACTGGCCGAGACCCATGCGCTGGGCGACCACGCCGAAGAGCACGAAGTGGAAGACCACCGTCGAGACCACCCACAGCGTGACGCCGAAGATGCCTTCCTGGGGGAAGTACATGTTGTTGATGAACTGGCGCCAGTCGACGCCGGGGTGCTTGAGCACCTGGAAGGGCATGTGCGGCCCCAACAAAGCATAGGCCACGAAAACCAGGATAATCAGCGGCAGCACGAAGCCCAGCGAACGCCTGGCGAGCACCACCAGCGCCGTGGCCGACGTAGGCTTTGAGGAGAGTGTCGACTCGGCTCTTGTGAACAACGAGATGCTCTCCTTCGATTGCTTCTGCGCCATACCGGCCGACGATCCCCTGGCCAACCGCGAGGTCGTCACGCCGGCCGATCTGGATGGCAAGCCGATGGCCACGCTGTTCACCGACCACCCGACCTATGGTCAGACCTTGCGCGCCTTCGAGGAAAGCGGCGCCGTGCTCAACACACGTTTCGAGACGCAGTTTTTCATGCCCATGTTCACCTTCATCGAGAACGGCCTGGCCTATTCCGTGGTCGATCCCCTGAGCGCCGAGGGCTACCGCATCTATCGCGGCGACGACTGCCGGGTGGTCTTCCGTCCCTTCCGTCCCAAGGTTCGTCTCATGGCTTCGATCATGACGCCGGCGCATCGCTCGCTATCCACAACCTGGCCCAGGCTTTCACGGCGGCGCTGCGCAACGAAATCCGGCGGGTGGACAGAGCCCAGCCGGACGGCGCCTAGCCCGCATTCGGGCTGGTGGCCGAGTTGGAGAGGACGGGAACGAAAGCGGAATTCTCTTGACTTGGCGGCTGCGAAAGCCCATATCGCGCTCAGCGACACCCCTTCAAGGTCATTTTTGGATCGCTCGCCCGCCCATTTCGTTATCTGGGCCGGCCTCTTTTCTTACCGACAAATGTAGGCGTTTCGTCAGCCCGGCCCGTGCCCAGCGCAGGCCGAGAGCGATATTTTGAATCAAGAAAGACACACTACACATGACAGACTTTTCGGGCCTAGCACTGGCCCAACCCATCCTTCGCGCCATCCGGGACGAAGGCTACACCACTCCCACCCCGATCCAGCAGAAGTCGATTCCGGCGCTGCTGGCGGGCCGCGACCTGCTGGGCGTGGCCCAGACCGGCACCGGCAAGACGGCCGCATTCGCCTTGCCGCTGCTGCATTACCTGGAGAAAAACACAGCAGGGGCACCGAGAAAGGCCCAGCACCGCCAGCCCCGGGCGCTGATCCTGGCGCCGACGCGCGAGCTGGCCAGCCAGATCGGCGACAGCCTGCGCAGTTATGGCCGCCATCTCTCCTTGCGCACCACCACGGTCTTCGGCGGCACCTCCATCCGGCCTCAA
>JASLXG010000203.1 GCA_030740435.1 Alphaproteobacteria bacterium
GGCACCATCAAGGGAGAGAATAAAATGCACCGCATCATGCCCATCAAGCAAACCAGACGGACGAAACTGACCGCTAACTCCAATAAACTGTAACCTATGTCATGACGAAAAACTGTTACCCATGTTGAGAGGCGGGCAGCCAGGCCGCACTCGACAACTAGCCCCTCGACCAGCGCGCGGCAGCCTCGGTGTCGCTCTCGCGGCTCTCAACCCATTTTCCTTCTTGAGACGCGTCCGTGACGCCTTCTTCGAGCTTCCAGAACGGGGCCTTGGTCTTGAGCCAGTCGATGAGGAACTCGCAGGCCTTGAAGGCCGCCTGGCGGTGGGCCGAGGCGGTGATGACCAACACGATGCGGTCGCCCGGCACCATGCGGCCGACGCGGTGCACGATCAGCGAGGCATCCAGCGGCCAGCGCTGGTGGGCCTCGGCTTCGATGCGCCGCAGCATTTTTTCCGTCATGGAGGGATAGTGTTCCAACGTCATGGCCGAGATGCGCTGGTCGCCCTCGCCCTCGCGCACCAGGCCGACGAAAGTAACGACACCGCCGATCGAGGTGTTTTCACCAACCAGCCGGCGGGTTTCGGCGGCCACGTCGAAATCGTCGCGCTGCACCCGGATCATGGTCTGGTCCCGCCCCCCGTCACCGGCGGAAACAGCGCCACTTCGTCGCCGTCGCTGACGGCGTCGTCGTCGCGGGCGTATTCCTCGTTGACCGCCACCCGCACCACCCGGGGATCGGCCAGCGCCTCGGCGTAGGCCGGGCCGCGGCTGGCCAGCCAGGCCACCAATTGGCGCACCGTGGTCACCTCGGCCGGCAGGACGACGCTTTCCTGGGCGATGCCGATCCTGGTTCTGAGCCAGGCGAAATAAAGAAGCTTCACGATCCGACCTCGTTGAAGGGCAGGAAATCGACCACGCTGCCGGCCCGCAACTCGCTCATTTCCTCGGGCAACTCGACCAGGCCGTCGGCCTCGACCATGGAGCGCAGGATGCCCGAGCCCGAAGGCTCGAAGGGCCGTGCCACCAGGCTGCCGTCGGCCAAGCGCGCCAAGCGTGCCCGCACATACTCGCGGCGTTCCGGCTTCTTCTTGTAGTCGAAATCGGCGGTGACGCGAAAGAGGGCTGGCGTGATGTCGTTGCACCCCCCGAGCCGCAAGATGAGCGGCCGGGCAAAGCGCAGGAAGGTCACCATGGCGGCCACCGGGTTGCCCGGCAGGCCGACGAAGGGCACGGGGCCTACCTGGCCCAGCGCCAGCGGCCGGCCCGGCTTGATGGCCAGTTTCCAAAAGTGCAAGCGCCCCAGTTCCTCGACGGCCAGGCGCACGTGGTCCTCGTCACCCACTGAGACGCCGCCCGAGGTGATCAGCAGATCATGATCGCGGGCCGCCGCGGCCAGGTTTTGGCGCACCTCGTCGAGGCGGTCGGGCAGGATGCCGAGATCGCTGAGCGTCACGCCCAGGCCGTCCAACAGCCCCATCAGCAGGTAGCGGTTGGCGTCGAAGATGCCAGCCGGCCCGAGCTCGTCGCCGGGCTCGCGGATCTCGTCGCCGGTGGAAAATATGGCCACGCGCAGCGGCCTGTAGACCTCGAGTTCAGCCCGCCCGACCGAGGCGGCAAGGCCGATGTCCTGAGGCCTGAGGCGCTGGCCGGCGCTGAGGATGCGATCGCCGCGGCGGATGTTCTCGCCGGCCAGCCGGCGGTTGGCGCCCCGCGCCAGCCCGGCCGGCACGATCACCGTCTGGCCCTCGACGCGGCAGTCCTCCTGCATGGCCACGCTGTCGCAACCGGGCGCCATCATGGCGCCGGTGAAGATGCGCAGCGCCCGGCCGCCGCCGCCCGCGCCCTCGGGGAGCTGCCCGGCGGCCGCCCGGCCGGCCAGCCTGAGGCGGCTGTCGCCCTCGGGCTCGAGGTCGGCAAAGGCGAAAGCGTAACCGTCGACCGCCGAATTGTCGTGCGGCGGCACGTCGTGATCGGAGACCACGTCGGCCGCCAGCACGCGCCCCCGGGCCTGGCGCAGCGTCAGCGTTTCGCTGGCCGTGGCCGGCGCCATGCGCTGGTCGAGCAGATCCAGCGCCTGGGCCGCGGTCAACAGCCGCTCGGCGCCGGCGAAGCGGTCGTCGGAGAGTTTCATGCCCGAGCCCCGTCCAGGCCGCAATGCGCCAGCACGAAGTCGACGATCGCGGCGGTGTCGTCGAGCGCCAGCCGCGGCACCGGGATGTCTCTGCTGGCCTCGATTTCGGTATCGCTGGCGATGGCCACGATGTGGCGGTCGTCGGGCTGCAAGAGCGGCTTGCCGGTGGCTTCGCGGTGCACTTCGAGCTTGGCGTGGGGGCCGTCCTTGAAGCCCTCGATGAGCAACAGATCGACCGGCGTCATGTGGGCCTGCAATTCCTCTACGCTGGGCTCGGGTTCTGCTTCGATATCGTGGATCAGGGCCCAGCGCTGGGCCGAGGCGATCATCACCTCGGTGGCGCCGGCCTGACGGTGGCTGTGACTATCCTTGCCCGGCTGGTCGATTTCAAAAGTGTGGTGGGCGTGCTTCAGTGTCGAAACGCTGAGGCCGCGGGCGATGATCAACGGCAACAGGCGCACCAGCAGCGTGGTCTTGCCGCTGCCGCTGTAGCCGGCGATGCCGAAGACCTTCATGGCGAGCCGCTTTCCCCGCCGCCGCCGTCATCCTCGTGGCGCATGTGATCGAGCCCGGCACGCAGGTAATCGTATCCGGTATAGAGGGTCAGCGCGGCGGCGATCCACAGGCCCCAGGTGCCGATGGTCGTGGACGGCAGCAGGGCATCGCCGGCTTCGCCGGCCAGCAAAAAGCCCAGGGCCAGGATCTGCACCGTGGTTTTCCACTTGGCCAGGGCGCTGACCGGCATGCCGACGCGGATCTCGGCCAGGAATTCGCGCAAACCCGAGACCAGGATCTCGCGGCAGACGATGACGATGGCGGCCAGCACGGTCCAGCCGGCAATGCGGTCGAAGGCAATCAACAGCAGGATCACGGCGACCACCAGCAGCTTGTCGGCCACCGGATCAAGAAAGCGCCCGAGCCGGGTCTGGATGCCCCACTGGCGGGCCAGGTAGCCGTCGAGAAAGTCGGTGATGCCGGCGGCGGCAAAGAGGCCCAGGCTGAGCCAGTTGCCGGCCGCCCCTTCGACGAAGAAAAATGTGCCGATCAAGGCCGGAATGACGAAGATCCGCGACAGCGTCAAAAGGTTCGGTAGACTGGATATCATGGGCATGCAGACGCCCGAGGGCGTGTTTTTTTGCCTGTTCCGTGGAGCTATCTATATAGGCGAGAAAGCGGGTCCTGCCAAATTCAGCCCTCGCCATGGAAATGGTCATAGATGGCGTTGGCCACGGCGTTGGAAATACCCTCGACCTGTTCCAGATCGGCCAAGCCGGCGCCGGAGACGGCGCGGGCCGAGCCGAAGTGGTTGAGCAGCGCCCGCTTGCGCCTGGGGCCGATGCCCGGCACCTCGTCGAGGATCGAGCGCGCCAGCTGGCGGGCCCGCTTGGCCCGGTGGCTGCCGATGGCGAAGCGATGGGCCTCGTCGCGCAGGCGCTGGAGGAAATAGAGCACCGGGTCGCTGGGCTCCAGCGCCAGAGGGGCGCGGCCCCTCATGTGCAGCACTTCGCGCCCGGCATGGCGTTGGCGGCCCTTGGCGATGGCGGCCAGTTCGACGCCTTCGAGACCGAGATCGGCAAAAACCTGCTGCGCCGCCGCCAAATGGCCGGCACCGCCGTCGATCAGCACCAGGTCGGGCCACAAGGGGTGCGACCGGGGGGCGCCGTCCGCGTCCTCGCGCAGCAGGCGTGAAAAGCGCCGGCTCAAGACCTCACGCATCATGCCGTAGTCGTCGCCCGGCTCCAGGGCCGTGTCCTTGATGTTGAACTTGCGGTACTGGTTCTTGATCAGTCCCTCCTGGCCGGCCACGATCATGGCGCCGACGGCCTGGCTGCCGCCGGTGTGGCTGTTGTCATAGACCTCGATGCGGGCCGGCGCGGCGTCGAGGCCGAAGACGCGCGCCAGGCCCTCGAGCAGACGGCGCTGGGTGGCGCTTTCGGCCAGCCGCCGGCCCAGCGCATCAATGGCGTTGGCAATGCAATGCTGGATCAGTTTCCTTTTCCCGCCGCGCCTTGGCACCTCGAGGCGCACGGCCTGCTCGGCCTGCAGGGAAAGGGCCTCCTCGATCAGCGCCTGGCCCTCGACGGCGTCGCTCAGCAGGATGCGGCGCGGCGCCGCGCGGCGGGCATAGAACTGGCCCAGGAAGGCCGCCAGCACCTCGGCCACGGACAAGTTCCGGGTGTTGGCCGGGAAGTAGGCGCGGTTGCCGTAGTTCTGGCCCGAGCGGAAGAAAAATACCTGGATACAGGTTTGGCCGCCCTCTTGGTGGCCGGCGATGAGGTCGGCCTGGCCCAGCTTCAAGAGGTTGATGTCCTGGCGCGACTGGATCGAACTCAGCGCCCGGATGCGGTCGCGAAAGACGGCGGCGGCCTCGTATTCCTGGCGCCCGGCGGCCTCGTGCATGCGTTTGGAAAGGGCCTGCTGGATGCGGCTGGAGCGGCCCTTGAGAAAGTCGCGGGCCTGGGCCACGTCGGCGCCGTAGTCGGCCTCGCTGATGCGGCCGGCGCAGGGCGCCGTACAGCGCTTGATCTGGTACTGCAGGCAGGGCCGGGTACGGCTGGCGAAGGTGCTGTCGGAACAATTGCGCAGCGGAAAGGCGCGTTGCAGCGTGTTGATGGTGTTGTTGACAGCCCCCGCCGAGGCGAAGGGCCCGAAGTATTCGCCCGGCAGATTGCGCGCCCCCCGGTGCTTGGCGATCTGGGGCCAATCGTGGCCGCCGGTAATGACGATGTAGGGAAACGACTTGTCGTCGCGCAGCAGCACGTTGAAAGGCGGCTTGTGCTGCTTGATCAGGTTGGCCTCCAGCAGCAGCGCCTCGACCTCGGTGTGGGTGGTGATGAACTCCATGTCTTTGGTGCGCGCAATCAGATTGAGCGCCCGGATGCTCTTGCCCTTGAACTTGGTGTAGGAGGCGACACGCTTCTTCAGGCTCTTGGCCTTGCCGACGTAGAGCACCGTGCCCCCAGCATCGATCATGCGATAGACGCCGGGCCGCCCGGGCAGGGTCTTGAGGTGATTTTGGATCACCTGGCGGCCGTTCTCGAGCGCGCTTCCCACCGGCCCCTGGCGCCGAGCCCCCGCCTTGTCACCCCGGGTAGCTGTCTCGCCGCCGTCGTTGCCGCTGCCCTCGGCGTCGTCTTGGCTTGCTTGCTTGGCTGGTCCGGTCATGGCGCGGTATCCTGGCGCCCTAGTTTGGCGACTGCCGCTGTCGGGTCAAGCGCTGAACTCCAGTGCCACCTTGGCGTCAGCTGGGCTGTCGGTAACGGGGGCGTGAACCTTTCCACGAAAGCTGTGGAGAATTCTGTGGGGAAGGCGGCCAATCGGGCACCGAAGCACCACGAACGCTAGGGTTTTACCGGGTTGCACAAAAAATAGGCAGTTTGGCTAAGAATTTGATATTGTGTAACAATTCAAAGTCAAGGTCTTTTGTCCCAGGGGCTGACTTTAGTTTGTTTCATTTTCTTACCGGTCATGACTGCCAGGCATCCCCTGTGCACAACTCGCTGTTTCGCGAAACAAAGTTGCGGCGGGCTAGCTTCAGGATTGCTCTCGCCGGCGTTCGATTTCAACGCCGACGCTTGCCGCCTCGGCGATGGCATGTAGTTTTTCGACCCGTACCAGAACCCACGCCACGCGGCCATCGGCCAGGCAAAGTCCGGCGATATGTTCGGCCAAGGTTTCGACCAGATTGATGTGGCCTCGGGCGATGATTGACTTGATGCCCAGCACCACGTCTTCGTAGCTGACCACGTTGACCAGATCGTCTTCGATTTCGACTTTGTCCTTTGTGCCTCTCTGCACCGACATCTCGACGTTGATGCGCACGGTCTGGCTGTCGCTGCGCTCGTGCTTGTGCACGCCGATCGAGGCGCCGAGTTCGAGGTCGCGGATGAAGACGCTGTCGAGAGCGTCGGCCGGCGTTTTGCCCGGCAGCAGTGTGGGAAGGGGTTTTGCGGCTTGGCTCATGGCGTTGTCATTCAGGGGCTCGGGCAGGGGCTCGGGCAGGGGCTCGGGTCACTCGGGGGTCTGTGGGATCTGTGGGATCTGGCCGCCCGGGCCGGTGCGGGTGCGGGCCAGGTGCTGGCCGCCATCCAGGGCGATCATCTGCCCGGTCATGGCCGGAGCGGCCAGAATATAGCGGATGGCGGCGCAAATCTCAGCCGGCGTGGTGCCCCGGCCCAAGGGCATCGAACGGCACTGGGCCTCGAACTGGGCCGCGGTCTGGCGGCCGCTGGGCAGCGTCGGGCCAGGGCCCACGCCGTTTACCCGAATCTCCGGGGCCAGCGCCAGCGCCAGGGTCTTGGTCAGGGTCCAAAGCCCGGTCTTCGAGATGGTGTAGGAGACAAATTCCGGGGTCAGGTTCCAGACCCGTTGGTCGATGATGTTGACCACGTTGCCTTCGAGGCCGGCGGGCAATTGCCCGGCAAAGGCCTGGATCAGCACAAAGGGCGCGCGCAGGTTGATCTCGACGTGGTGGTCCCAGGATTGGCGCCTCGCGGTGGCCACCGAATCGTGTTCGAAGACCGAGGCGTTGTTGACCAGCGCGGTCAGCGGGCCCAGCTCCTGGTTGGCCCGCGGCACCAGGGCCTGGGCTTCCTCTTCCCGGGCCAGGTCGGCCGCCAGGGCCACTGCCTGGCGGCCCAGGCCGCGGATCTCGGCCGCCACCTCCTCGGCCTCGGCGGCCGAGCGGTCGTAGTGCACCACGACGTCCCAGCCGTGGTGGCCCAGGTCGAGCGCCACGGCCCGGCCAATGCGCTTGGCCGCACCAGTTACCAGCACTGCCCGCGGTGGCTCTGCCATGGTGCAAACGCTCTCCGGGCTGGCCCGGAAGCCGCCCGTCAGGCCTCGACGCCGCCTTCTTCGTGGTGGACGTAGGCCAGCACCATGTCGCGAATGGTGACGATGCCCACCAGATTGCGATCATGGTCGACGACCAGCCCGCGCGAGACGCCGAAACGGCTGAGCAGCCGCACGGCATAGCGGATGTCCATCTCGGCGGCCAGCGTCAGCACCGGCTTCGACATCACCTCGTAGACGTCGACGCGGTCCAACGACATGTTGTTGGCGATCACCTCGCGGGCGATGTCGGAGACCGACAAAAGGCCCAATTCGTCCTTTTCGTCGCGTCGTTCGATGATCAGCGAGCTCACGCCCTTTTCGTGCATCAGGGCCATGGCCTGGCGCACGGGCAGCATGGGGTCGACCCGGTGGGCTTCCGTCTTCATCACCTGGCTGACTTGGATATAGGGAATTGTGGTCATATCTCGTCTTCGATTTCGTGGAACAGGGTATTCAGTTGGGTCTTCAGGCCGACGGCATCCTCGATGCCGACCTGGAAGGCGATGCCGGCCCCGTGCTCTTCGTTGAAGCGGCCGGCGACGGCGATGTGCTCGAGGATCTCGCGGCTCTTCTGTTCGGCCACCAGGAACAGCAGCAGATCGCGCTGCCCGGTGAGGTCGAGGCCGAGGAAGCTCTTTTCCGGGTTCAAACCCTCGCCCCGGGCCGAGGTGATGACGGTGGCGCCGGTGGCGCCGGCCTCACGCGCGGCATCGAGAACGGTTTCGGTCTGATGGTCGTCGACCAGAGCCATGATCAGCTTGAATCTCATTCAGTGCTCCTTTGCGCTTTGGCTCGGCGCTGGCGCCAGGCCGTGATCTGAGCATAGCTCATGACCGATATGATGGGGCACAAACTGGCAAAGGCGATCAGCCCGAAGCCGTCCATCAATGGGCTGCGCCCCGGGATGGTCGAGGCCAGGCCCAGGCCCAGTGCCGCCACCAGCGGTACCGTCACCGTCGAAGTCGTGACGCCGCCCGAATCATAGGCCAACGGGATGATGGTGCGTTCGGACCTCATGGTCTGGATGATGACCAGAACATAGCCCACGATGATGTACCAGTGCAGCGGCGTGCCGGTGACGATGCGGAAGGTGCCCAAGGAGACGCCGAAGGCGACGCCGATGGCGACGGCGATGCGTAAGCCCCAGACGCCGATGCCGCCGCCCGAGACCTGGTTGGCCTTGATGGCCACGGCGATCAGCGAGGGCTCGGCGATGGTCGTCGAGAAGCCGATGGCGGCGGCGAAAACGTAGACCCAGGCGTAGTCCTGCCAGCGCACGCTTTCGACCACCACGCCGACACCGTGGATGAAGGCCGGGTCGGTGAGTTGCTGGGCCATCAGCTTGCCGAGCGGAAACAGCGCCTTTTCCAGGCCCACCAGAAACAGCGTCAGGCCCAGCACGACGTAGATGAAACCGATGACGATGCTGCGCAGGTTGGCCAGCGGTTTGCGGATCACCAGGTACTGAAAGCCGAAGATCACGGCGGCGATGGGCACGACGTCCTTGATCGTGCTGCCGAAGGTCTTGGCCAAGGTGATCAGGAGTTCGATCATCGCCCGCTCACCCCACCAGGTTCCAGATCATGCCAAAGGCCATGACGAAGATCATCGGCGTCAGGCTGGCGAAGGCGATCAGGCCGAAGCCGTCGATCATGGGGTTGCGGCCGCGGATGGTCTGGGCCAGGCCGACGCCCAGCGCCGTGACCAGGGGCACGGTGATGGTCGAGGTCGTGACGCCGCCGGAATCGTAGGCGATGCCGATGATGTCGGCGGGCGCGAAGAAGGTCATGATCACCACGCAGACGTAGCCGCCGATGATCAAATAATGCACCGGCCAGCCCTTGAGGATGCGGAACACGCCGACCACCAGGGCGATGCCGACCGAGATCGCCACCGTGAAGCGCAGATAGAAGGCGTAGGTATCCTGCGCCGCCTGATCGTCGGCCACCACGCCGGCGGCGGCGGCCACGGTGGCGGCCTCGGCGGCCACGGCGATCAGCGCCGGCTCGCCCGCCGTGGTGCCGAAGCCCAGCGCGAAGGCAAAGGCCAGCAGCCAGAACAAACTGCCCTTGTGGGCAAAGGCGTTGGCCATGCTCTCGCCGACCGGGAAGAGGCCCATTTCCAGGCCCTGGATAAACAGCGTCAATCCCAGCAGCACCAGGATCACGCCGACCACGAGCTCGCCGAGATTGGGAATCGGCTGCTGCAGTACGACGAGCTGGAAAAATCCGATGACGACGATGATCGGCGCCAGATCGCGAACCGAATCGAGCGTCAACTTCAAGAAACGGAGAATGTTGGTTTGCATTGCCGCCGTTTCGCCGCCCCCGATTGGCTCCGGTGGTAGAGCCCGACAC
>JASLXG010000204.1 GCA_030740435.1 Alphaproteobacteria bacterium
TTTTTTGCAGCAGCGCAGTGTAATCCCCTTGCTTGCGGCTGCCGTAGTTCTCGGCGAGCACTATCTCGAGGCCGAGCTCTTTGGCCCACTTTTCCACGCCCTTGCGGGTCATGCGCGGGAAAAGAGAGTCTTCGCCGATGACGGCGATGCGCTTGACGCCGATGTCCTTGGCAAGATGAAGTGCGCCTTTCTGGTAGTTCTCGGCGTAGTCGATGGTGTTGAATACGTACTTTCTGCCTTTTTCCCAAATAACGGACGAGGCGGCAGCAAATGTAATCATGGGCATCTTGTACCGCTCGGAAATATTGGCAACCGCATCGGTGATCCCGCTTGAATAAGGAGAAGAAATGATGTCGACCTTGTCATCGGTAATCAGCTTCTCATAGAGCTTGATGGCGGTCTGCTTGTCCGACTTGTCGTCCAGGTACTTGATCTTGACTGTATGGCCCAGGAGCCCCCCGCGTTTGTTCACATCCTCGACCCACAGCTTGATCGAATTGAGGCTCCGGCCGGCCGGTTCGGAATAACGGCCGGTCTGTGAAATTGCACCACCGATCAAAACCGTGTTGTCGCCGCGGTGATCGGCAAGCGCGCCATGCGCCGCGGTCAGGCCGGCGACCAACAGGGCCCCCGACAAAAGTTTCGGCAGTAAGTGGTTCATCGCTTCAGCTCCCCTGTTCGTGGCCGTGCGCATGTCTTCAAGCATCCGCTTAGACCACAGCGTGAATAGGACCGGTACAGAATATCAGGTATCAATCGGCGTATTTCCAGCAAAATAGACTACGTCCTTTGCGGCCGATTGTACATTACCGCGGTGGCGCCACGTTTCGCGCCGCCGGCGGCGATTTGGCGCTCTTGTCGATGGCCGTCAGTTGCGCTTTGGCGGTCGGGGGGAATCGGCGGATTGCCAGCGCCGCGCCCTGGTCATGGCGCCCGAAGTGCTGCCGGTCGACGAGCCCTCGATCGGCCTCGAGCCGCGCTTCATCGACATGGTCTTCGAGATCCTCGACGATCTGCAGAACACGGAAGGCACGACCATCATCATGATCGAGCAGAACGCCAAGAAGGGTGTCGAATTCGCCGACATCGGCTATGTTTTGCTCTCGGACCAGGTGGCCATCGCCGGTTCGGGCGACGAGCTTTTGCAAGACCCCCAGGTCGGCCGCCTTTTCCTGGGCGGCTGAAGGGCGGCATAGGGCGGCACTCTTACGCTGAGGTGTTGGGCCGGAACGGCATGAATGAAGGCGCCGCAATTCTCGCCATCGGCGATATCCACCTTGGTACGGCCTGTTCGGGCCTGCCTGACGAGATTGCCGCCCTGGGTCTCGACCCCAGTGAACTGACGCCCGCCGCCGCGCTTGAGCTTTCGGTCGATTTTGCCCTTGCCGAGAAAGTCGACGCCGTGCTGTTTGCCGGCGACGTCGTGGAAAGCACGAATGCCAGGTTCGAGGCCATGCCGTCGCTCGAGGTGGGCGTCCGGCGGCTGGTGGAGGCCGGCATCGCGGTCGTCGCCGTGGCCGGCAACCATGACGTCGAAGCCTTGCCCCGGCTGGCCACCCTGATCGAGGGCTTCAGCCTGCTGGGCGCCGCTGGCCAGTGGCAGGCGAGGGCGATAACGAAGAACGGCCGCCAGGTTGCCGAGATCGTCGGCTGGTCTTTTGGCGAGCGCTTCGTGCGTGAAAGCCCGGTTGCGCGGCTTCTGAAGGAGCCGCTCGAAGCGCCATCGGCAGCCATCCCGAGGATCGGTTTGCTGCATGCCGATCTCGACGCGGCCGGCGGGCACTACGCGCCGGTCAGACGGGCCGAGCTTGAAAATACCGGCTTCGAGGCCTGGTTACTCGGCCACATCCACAAGCCTTCTCTCGACAGTCTGTCGGCGGCGCCGGCGTCCCGGCCCATCGGCTACCTGGGCTCCCTCATTGCGCTCGATCCCTCGGAGACGGGCCCACACGGTCCATGGCTGGTGACAGTAGCCAAAGACGGCAAGCTTCGGCTGGAGCAGGTGCCGCTCGCGCCTCTTCGCTGGGAGCACATCGATGTTTCCATCGACGGGCTCGAGCTTGCCGAGGACGTACCCGACAGAATCCTGGACGAGGCAGCAAACTATGTTCGCCTGCTCGGCGAAACCGATAGCGCCCCCCGCGCCCTTGGGCTGCGCGTGCGGCTGACGGGGGCCAGCAGCCAATACGCGGAAATCCGGCGACTTATGGCGGGCAGCGATTGGCGCTCGCTGAGGCGTGTCGTTGACGACACCGCGGTCTTCGTCAACAAGATTTTCGATGCCATGGAGTTGCCGCTCGACCTGGTGAGAATTGCCGCGGGAGACGATCCGGCAGCCCTGATGGCGCAACGCGTCTTGATACTTCAGCAAAACGGGAATGGCTCGCGGACCCTGCTCGAAAAGGCGCGGGCCCAATTGCGCAAGGTGGCCCAGGAGGATCTTTGGTCGCCCCTTCAGGATCATCGCCACGCCAGCGACCCGCTTGCGGACAATGCCTTGCGCGAGATGCTAATCCGGGCCGGCAAGGCGGCCCTGAACGCCATGCTGTCCGGGAGCGATCCGGCGTGAGACTCAAGCGACTTGCCGTCAACCGGCTGCCCGGAATCAGCCAGTCCTTCGAGATCGAACTGGCGGAGGCCGGATTCCACGTCGTTTTCGGGCCCAACGGGATCGGCAAATCGAGCATTTGCCGGGCCGTCGAGAGTTTGTATTGGCAAGACCGCGGGCCGGAGCCGCCAACCTCGGTCAGCGGCGAGTTCGAGTTGGACGGCGAAACCTGGTGGGCCGAGCGCGAGGGCCCGCGGCTGCGCTGGCAGCGCGGCGGCGAGGACAGCCTGGCGCCGGACCTACCCCCTTCCCACACCCGCCATTGTTTTTTCCTGCGCCTCCTTGACCTGATGGATCTCTCGCCGCATGGCACCCAAGACATCGCCTCCGAGATCCGCCGCCAGATGTCGGGCGGTTTCGATCTCGATCAGATCACCACGGACCTCTTTGCCGGCGCCGGCCCACGCCACGGCCGCAGCGAGTGGAAGGATTTCAACAGGGCATCGCTTGAGATCCAGGATGCCGAGGGAAGGCAGTCGGGCCTTCAGCGCCGCGCCGACCAACTGCAATCCCTGAACAGGGAACTCGTCGAGGCGGACCAGGGCGCGCATCGCCTGCCGGCTCTGGAACGCGCTCTCGGGCTTGCCGGGCGTCGCCAAGAACTTGCCGCCATCGAACAAGAGATGGCGATCCTGCCCGGCGCCCTGGCCAAGCTTGGCGGCAATGAGGTCGAGGAAATCGAGCGACTGCAGGCCCAGGTCGATGAGCTTGGCGAACGATCACGCGAGCTGCAAAAGCAGATGCACGATGCCAGCCAGGCGCAACGGGATATCGCGCTGCCGGGGATTTTGGAAGCTGGCGAACTTGCGGCCTGGCAGTCCAAGGCGAGCGAACTCGGCCGCTTGGAATTGGCGCTCCAGGCGGCCGCAACCGACAATCGCAGTTGTCTGGCCGAGCTTGCCGCGGCGCTCTCCGCCATGGGCGGCGGCGAGGTCGATGAGGTTGAGCTGAACCTCGATGACCATGGCCAATTGTTCGAATTCCTGCGCGACGCCGAAGCCCACAAGGCCAGGACCGGGGTCGTCGAAGAAAGGCTGCGCCTTTTGTCGCAGCTCGGCGGCCCCGAAGGCAATCAGCACAACCTCGACAAAATTCGCGATGCCGCGGATGTCTTGCGTTCCTGGCTGCGGGCGCCAGCGGCCCAATCCCTAGGCGGCCGCATCCGGGCGCGGCCATACTGGCTGGGCTTCGCTTGTGTCCTGGTTGTTGCGGGCGCCGCGCTGGGCCTCGCTGTCGATCCGCTGTTCGCCGTGCTCATGGCCATCGCTGCCGGCGTGGCCGGGCCGGTGCTGCTGCCGAGCAATCCGGGAGCCCGCGATGGCGGGCGCAAAACCGCCGAGGAGAGGTTCGCAAACCTCGGTCCCGAGGGGCCCGATATTTGGGACATTCCCTCCGTCGAGTCCCGCTTGCGCCAACTCGAGGGCGAGGCCGCAACCCTTGACGCGCATTTGCGGCGCGAGCGCGATCGTGACGTGGAACGGCAAACCCTCAAGAACGAGCTGGAAGGCTTGGCGGCGACGGAAACTGGCCTCGAGGCCAGGAGGCAGAGCCTGCAAGACGGCCTCAAACTTGCCGCCATCCGGCCCGATACGGAACTCGTCGATTTTGCCCGAGGGCTCGATCAGCTCCGCTCAGCCCGGCGCAAGCAGGTAGGTGCCGCGGCCAAGGTTGCCGACCTTGAAGCCAGGCACACGGCGCTGCTCGAGGAAATGGCCCGCATCCTCGAAGACCACGGCGAGGCAGTGCCGACAGATGCCGCAACGGCCGGGGCGCGGCTCGACAACCTGGATAGGCGTAATACGCGCCTGATCCAGGCCCAGACCGACCAACGACGGGCCGCTGAGCAACTGGAGCAGGTTGCCGGCGATCAGGCCGCGGCCGGCAAATCGCTGCGGCGCATCTACGGCCGAGCGGAGCTCGAGGACGGTGATTTGCCTGGCCTCAAGGCGCTGTTGAATTCGTTGCCCCACTATGCCGGGCTGAAGCACGCCGCCCAACGCCTGGCAAGTCAGAATGAGCTTGATCGGGCCGAGCTTGGCAAGGCCGAGGAAGCCGAACTGGCCGAAGGCAACGCCCCGGCGCTCGAGCAGTTGCATGGCGAACTTTCCCAAAAGGCCGGCAAGGCCGGAGAATTGCGGGGCGAGATAGCCGAGATCAAGGCGCAGGTGGAGGCTGCCAGAAGCACCAGCAATGTTCAGGATCTGCTTTCCCTGCGCGAGCAGGCCCGGACGAAATTGCAGGACCGCCGCTTTGAGGCGCTGTTCGAGGGCGCCGGAAGGTTTCTTGTTGGGGCCGTCGAGGAGGAACACGAGCAAACCCAGATGCCGCGCGTTTTCGAGCGCGCTCGCAACCATTTTTCGGCTTTTACCCATCATGGCTATGAACTTCGTTTGGCCAAACAGGGCCAGACGCCACGCCTGATCGCAAGCGATCTGGCGAGCGGCGAGGGGCGGGGCCTGGACGAACTTTCAGACGGCACCCGAACCCAGTTGCTGTTGGCGGCGCGACTGGCTTTCGCCGAGGAAGTCGAGGGCGGCAAAACCCTGCCCTTGTTCCTCGACGAGGCGCTCGACCAAAGCGATCCGGCGCGGTTTGCCGCCATGGTGCGCAGTCTCGGCCGGGTGGCAAAGGATCAGCAACGCCAGATCTTTTATTTCACCAGCGATCCTCTCGATATCGATCGAATCCAGCAGGCCCTGGCCGAAGAGAACTGCGAAAAGGCCACTTCCAGCGATTTGGGCCTGATTCGCACAAAGGCGGCAAGCGTCAGCGGGCCGGGGGCGCTTAAGGTCGGGCCGAGATCTTCGGTCCCGGCCCCCAACGGGGCCTCAAGCGAGGAATATGGAGCCAAACTTGGTGTCCCGGTACTGCGACCAGCCCAGGGTTTTGCCGCGCAGCATTTTTTCTATGTGCTTTGGGACGAGTTGGACTTGCTGCATGATTTCCTGGTGCACGGCATCGAGCGGGCGGGCCGATGGAAAACGGTTTCGGGCACCGCGCTGGCCGACAAGCTGGGCTCGCGCTCGCTATCTTCGCGGCAGATCGCCTTGCGGCTGGACTTGCTCGAGGTCTTTTGCGAGTTGTGGAAGCAAGGCAGAGGCCGGCCCGTCGATCGCCAGGCTCTCGAAAACAGCGCCGCCGTGACCGAGCGTTACCTCGATGACGTCGTGGCCATCGCCGCTGAATTAGGCGGCGATCCCGAGCGGCTTCTCGCCGAACTTGCGGAGAAAAAGGATCCCCGCCTGAGAGGCTTCCGAAGCGCCAGTTTCGACCAGCTGGAACGATACCTGCACGACCACGGCTACCTCGACGACCAGCCCATCCTGACCGGGGACGAACTGCAGCTGCGCGCCTTGACCAGCCCGGCAGCCAACGAACTGGCCGCCGGCCCGGCCGGCGAATGTTTGCACCGCTGGTGGAATTGGGCCGCTCAGGCGTAACCGGGCGGCGGCTGGAAGCCGGCGATTTGCTTCGCCGTCAGCTTGCAAAATTCGATGGCCGTGCGGTCCTCGCCCTCCGCCGCCACGGCCTGCAGGCCCAGCGGCAGGCCCGCGGCCGTGAGGCCGGCCGGGGCCACCGTCGAGGGCAGATAGACCATACCGGGAAAGCCGGCCCAGAAGAGCTGATCGGTGGTGGCCTGCTCACGCCCGTTGACGGTGATGGTGCGCTCAAAGCGCTCGCCGGCCTGATCGTGGGGCCAGGCCGCCGAGGAGGCGGCCGGGCAGAGCAGAATATCCCAGTCCTCGAAGAAGGCCGCCCATTTGTAGCGCATGGCCTGGCGTTCGTTGTCCCAGGCCAGCCATTGCCGGTGGGGCAGTCCGGCGGCCCGCGCCACCCGCGCCAGGTAGGCCGGATCGTCGGCCGCCGTCTCGGCCCGGATCTGCTCGAAGAAGGCCAGTTTGTCGGGCCTGAGGCCGGGTGAGGTGGCGGCCCATCGCAGCATTGTGAAAACCTCGAAAGCACGCGCCGTGTCGATCTCGGGCCGCGCCGTATGGCTGACCGTGGCGCCCGCCTTGGCCAGCTCGTCGGCGACGTTCTGCAGGCAATCCTGATAGGGCTGGTCGACCTCGGCCACGGCGTCGCTGAGCATCACGGCAACGCGGAAATCCTTGAGCGCGGTGCGGCGCGGCGGTGCCAGCTCGATCTTCCAGGCGGCGGCTTGCAGGACGTCCGGCCCGGCCATGACCTCTAGTGCCAGTTCCAGGTCCTCGGCGCCGCGGGCCAGCGGTCCCACGGCGGCGATATCGGGCATGGTCAGCGCGCCGGGTTTGGCCTGGCCGCGCCCGGGCACGATGCCGAATGTGGGTTTGTGGCCGAAAACGCCGCAATAGTGCGCCGGGTTGCGGATCGAGGCGCCGATGTCGCTGCCCGCCTCCAGGCCGGTCAGGCCGGCCGCCAGGGCCGCCGCCGAGCCGCCCGACGAGCCGCCCGGGGTCAACGCCAGGTCCCAGGGATTGTTGGTGGTGCCGTGGATGGCGTTGAAGCTTTGCCAATCGGCCAGGTCGAGCGGCACGTTGGTCTTGCCGAAAATCACCGCCCCGGCATCGAGCAGGCGCTGCACGACCACGGCGTTGGTCGTGGGAACGTTGTTCTGGAGGGCGGGATCGCCCCAGGTGGTGGGACTGCCGGCCAGGTCGTAGGATTCCTTCACGGTCATCGGCAGGCCGTGCAGCGCTCCCCAATCATCTCCCCGGGCAAGCGCCGCGTCGGCCGCCCGGGCACGTTCGCGGGCGGCGTCTGTGTCCATCCAGATGATGGCGTTGAGCTTGGGATTATGGGCCTCGACGCGGGCCAGGAAATGCTCGAGCAACTCGGCGGCGCCGATCTCTCCCGCCTTGATGCGCCGCACCAATTCGTGTGCCGGGGCAAAATGCAGCTCCGTCATAAGGTGTGCTCCCGCTCGGAGGATGGCTGGCTTCAGTCGGAGGCAAATTCCAGGATGACGCCGCAGGCTTCTTCCGGAGCGACGCGGACGACGCCGTCGTCGGTGCGCAGGTAGGGCACGGAGCCGGCCTCGAGGCAGGCCACTGTGGCGTCGGTGTCCGCCACCCGCAGGCTGAGCGCGGCGATCCAGGGCAGCGCCAGGTCTTCGGCCACCTTGATGCCGGGGTAGAGCAGACCGAGGTCGGTCGGCGTCACGAACATGATGCGGTCGCGGCCGGTGAAGACGGCCAGCGTGTCGTCCGTGGTCGAGCCGCTGCCGGCGCCGAAGATGGCCTCGTAGGGCTCGATCAGGCCCTCGGGATCGTCGACCACGACGGTCACCGCGGTAATGGCTTGGGCGCCGTTGGCGTGGACCTGCCATTCCGGGCGCCAGACCAAGGCCGGGTCGAGGTGCTGGGTCAGCATGAGCGTCAGGTTGGGCGTCGCCTCGGGCGGCAGGTGCAGCAGCCGAAAGCGCGGCTCGGCCGGGCCTTCGGGGAGCTCGAGCGTGCGCGAAAGATCCTCCGGTGCCGGGGCCGCCAGACCGGCAGCCGCCAGCGCCGCCGCCGCCTCGCCGGCGTCGTCGGTGGCCAGCGCCACGGCCGTCAGGCCCTGGCGGTGGTGCAGGAACTGGCGCAGCACCGGGTTGGCGGCGCTATCGTCGACGATGCTCAAAAGCTCGATGTAGTTCTGCGGGAACATCAGGCAGGTGTTGGCCGTGCCCCAGCGCGGATGCCGGCCCATTGCACTCAGGGTGAAGCCCAGACGGGCAAAGCTCCGCCGCGCCGTTTCGAGATCGTGGACGCCCACGAGGCAGTGATCGATACCGTTGATGCCATTTGCCATGGCCGCATTCTCGGGTGCCATGAGGGCGCTGTAAAGGGTGACGAGAAGCGCGCCGCCCCGTTCTTGCCCCGCTACCACGGGCGGCCTATTGTCGGCGGGCAAAATCAAGTCCACGCCCAGCCCGGAGAACGACCATGGCGGACCTCGACGACATCAAGGACGGCAAGGATTTCGGCGTCGGCATCGAGGCCCGCAACGAGGCCTTTTTCCTCAAGGGATCGGGGGCCCTGGATTGGGGCATGCAGAACCGCCTGGCGCGCATCTTCAATCCCCAGACCGGGCGCACCGTGATGCTGGCCTTCGACCACGGCTATTTCCAGGGGCCGACCACCGGCATCGAACGCATCGATCTGCAGATCGTGCCGCTGATCCCCCATGCCGACGTCTTGATGTGTACCCGCGGCGCGCTGCGAAGCTCCATCCCGGCCAGCACGCAAAAGCCCATCGTGCTGCGCTGCTCGGCCGGCCAGAGCATCCTGACCGAACTTTCCAACGAGCTCATCGGCGTCGACATCAACGATGCGCTGCGTCTCAACGCCGCCGCCATGGCGGCCCAGGTCTACATCGGCGCCGAGCACGAACACAAATCCATCGCCAACGTCATCAAGCTGATCGACAGCGGCACCCAGTACGGCATCCCCACCCTCGCCGTCACCGGCGTCGGCGCCGAGATGACCCGCGATGCCCGCTATCTCGGCTTGGCCACGCGCATCGCCGCCGAGATCGGAGCGCATTACGTCAAGACCTACTATATCGAGGAGGGCTTCGAACGCGTGGCGGCCGGCTGCCCGGTGCCCATCGTCATCGCCGGCGGCAAGAAGCTGCCCGAGCTCGAGGCCCTGACCATGGCCTCGCGGGCCATCCAGGGCGGCGCCCGCGGCGTTGACATGGGGCGCAACATTTTCCAGTCCGACTGCGCCCTGGCCATGATCCAGGCCGTCGCCGCCGTGGTCCACCGCGACGAGGCGCCGGACCAGGCGCTGCAGATGTACCAGGACCTCAAGGCCGACATCGAGGGCGGCCGCTCGGCCGCGCAATAGCGGCGCTTGGGGCCGCGCTCTGGCCCATTTGCCACCCCCACCCCAACCCTCCCCCACAAGGGGGGAGGGGGCTGTAACCGGCCGTGACTCTCATTTTTTTTACCCCTCCCCCTTGATGGGGGAGGGCAGGGAGGGGGTGTTTTTTCGTTGCAAGGAGCTCGTCTCAGCGTAAGTCCGAATTCCTTCACAAACCCTTTCGCGGGGAAGCCGAATAGGCTCAGGCCCGACCGGCGGCAAGCTTGAGCCGCCTTAAGCCAAACGCTCGAACATCTGCTCGTCGACCGCCTTGCCCCATTGCTCGGCGCTGAGCTCGCGACAGAGCGAAAAGCCGAAGTCCTGGTAAAGCCGGCGGGCGGCATCGAGGCCGGCGAAGGTCCAGAGCCAAACGCGGGCGAAACCGACGTCGTCGCAAAACGCCATGGCCTCGGTCATGAGAAGCCGGCCCAGCCCGCGGTCCTGGCAGTCCTCGGCCATGATGAACCAGCGCAGATGGGCGGCACTGCCGTCGCCCGTCTCGCCGCCGTCGATGGTTGATGGCGCCGACCATGCGATCCTCCAGATAGGCGCACCAGAAGCCGTCGAGGGCAGGATCGAAGCGTTCCAGGAATTCCCCCAGCTCACGCGCCACTTTGGCCTCGAAATAGAGCCCGAAGTCCCAGTGCCGGCTGTAGTAGTCGGCGTGCAACTCGGCCACCCGGCCCAGCGCGCCGGGCCGGTAGCCGCTGATCTCGATCTCGCTCTCGCTCTCGCTCATGGCGGACTCCCGAGGAATAGAGGGCGGCGCTATGATCGTCGTCGGCATAGCCTGCTGTAAAGGAGTAGCCATGGAGGCGGTCAACATCGCAGAGAAGTTCGATCTCTTTTCCGACCACTGGAAACCCCGGATCGTCGGGCGGTTCAACGACACCCACGTCAAGCTGGCCAAGCTCGAAGGCGAGTTCGTCTGGCACAGCCACGCCGATACGGACGAGTTCTTTCTTGTCCACCGGGGCGAGTTGACCATCGAGATGCGGCAGCAGTCCGTGACGCTGCGGGCCGGCGAGTTCTTCGTCGTGCCGCGGGGCGTCGAGCACCGCCCGCTGGCCGCCGCTGAGTGCGAGATCGTGATGATCGAAGCGGCCGGAACGCTGAACACGGGCGAGGCCGGCGGCAGCCGCACCGTGGCCGATCCGGAGTGGCTGTGAAGGCGATCCATTTCGTTTCCAACCCGATCTTCGATAGCGCCAGCTTTCCCCCCGAACACCCGCTGGGCTTTCGCCGCGTCGGCGCCGTGATCGAGCTTTGCCGCCTGCTGGGCTGGCTCGACGAGGAACGCCTGGTTATGGGCGACGAGGCGCCCCGGGACGTTCTCGAACGCTTCCATACGCCCGACTACCTCGATGCCCTGCAGGCCGCCGACGAAAACCAAACGGCGTCCCGCGAAGTGCGCCGGCGCTACCGCCTGGGCACGCCCGACAACCCCATCTTCCCCGGCATGTACGCCCGCCCGGCACGGGCCTGCGGCGGCTCGCTGAAGGCGGCCCAGTTGGTGCAAGCGGGCGGCGTCGCCTTTCACCCCGCCGGCGGCACCCACCACGGCCGGCCCGACCGGGCGGCCGGGTTCTGTTTTCTCAACGATCCGGTGTTCGCCATCCTGGGGCTTTTGGACGGCGGCGCCGAGCGGGTTCTCTACGTCGATTTCGACGCCCACCACGGCGACGGCGTACAGGACGCCTTCGCCGCCGAGGAACGCGTCTTCACCTTCTCCGTCCACGAGGCCGGACGCTGGCCGCGCACGGGCGATCTCGACGACCGGGGCTTGGGCCGGGCGCGCAACTTGCCGCTGCCGGCCGGCGGCAACGACAGCGAACTGGCCTGGATTTGCGAAGCGGCGCTCGGGCCCTGGCTGGCCACCACGGCGCCCGACGCCCTGGTCGTGCAGTGCGGCGCCGACGGCCTCTTCGAGGATCCGCTGTGCCGGTTGGAGTATTCCAACGCTGCCTTGTGGCAGGCCGTGGCGGATCTGGTGGTCAGCGTGCCGCGGGCCGTGGTGCTGGGCGGCGGCGGCTACCACCCCCAGGCCTTGGTGCGTTGCTGGAGCGGGCTTTGGGCCACCCTCGACGGCCGCACCGTACCCGCCGAGCTGCCGGCCCAGGCCCGGGCCTTGCTGGCCGGGCTTGGCGGCGGGCGGCAGCGGCACGCCGTCGAGCCACGGCTTTTGACCACCTTGGCCGATCCCCCTCGGCCGGGAGCCGTGCGCGACGAGGTGCGCCGGGCCGTGGCCACGATGGCGGCCGGATGAGGTTGCAGGTGACGGCGGCGGTCGTGAATTTGTTGGTGTCTACAAGGGGTTTGTGTATATAAGCAAATTCTAATAGGCAGCGCTTTCCGGGTCGGAGTGGAGATCTCGGGCAGGGGGGCGAACGAAGCCGGGACAGCGAAGATTTCATAGCTTACCTTCAGCCCCTGAAGGCGCGAGATTGGGGACGGTGAACCCGTCGATCGGGAGGAAATGCGCAATGGACGCAACGGAGAAACATGGGCTCAGCCGGCGCGGCTTCTTTGCCGCGGCCGGCGCCGGGGTCCTGGCGGCCGCGGGGGTATCGGGCTCGGCCCGGGCCGACCTGCCGAAGATGAAGGCTGCCATCGCCAAGGAATTCGGGCCCGGCCCCTACAAGAAAAACAGGGTTCATCTCAAGACGCCGATCATCGCCGAGAACGGCCGTGTGGTGCCCATTCAGGTGACCGTCGAAAGCCCCATGAGCGACAGCGACTACGTCAAGCGGGTGGGCGTCTTCGTGCAGGAAAACCCCAACCCGGAGGTCGCCGTCTTCCATTTCACCCCGGCCTGCGGCAAGGGCTGGGTCAAGACCAATTGCCGCATGAGCAAGACCTCGCCGGTCATTGCCGTGGCCGAAATGAGCGACGGCTCGGTCCACATCACCCAAAGCACCGTCAAGGTGACCATCGGCGGCTGCGGCGGCTGAGGAACCTTGGAAGGAGATAGAAAAAATGGCATCGGCACGCATGAAGGTTCCGAAGAAGGCCGAGAAGGGTGAAGTCATCACCGTCAAGAGCCTGATCAAGCACGCCATGGAAACCGGCCAGCGCAAGGGCAAGGACGGCAAGAAGGTGCCGCGCATGATCATCAACAGCGTGGTCTGCACCTATAACGGCCGTGAGGTCTTCAAGGCCGACTGGTGGCCCGCCATCGCCGCCAACCCGTACCTGTCGTTCAACCTGCGGGCCGAGGATTCGGGCACTGTCGAGCTCTCCTGGACCGACGACGCCGGCAAGACGGTCAAGCAATCGGCCGAGATGGAAGTTATTTAGCGCCTGATGACGCCGTCCCTCCGCGGGTGAGGGATCGAAGCATTCGGAAACAGCGGGGGATACTTCGGCGTCTTCCGTTGCCGCCGGTCAGCAGAACGGAAACGCCGACATGTTGAGCCGCCGTGACTTCCTGCAGGTGACCGCGGCCGCCGCCGCGCTGTCGGCTGCGCCGGGCGGCCTGGCCCGGGCCGCCGGCAAGCAGGCCATCGGCCAGGACGAGCTCTTGGCCTTCGAGCCGCTGGGCCAGGTGACGCTCTTGAATTTCACCGACTGCCATGCCCAGATCGTCCCCATCCACTTCCGCGAGCCTTCGCTGAACCTGGGTTTCGGGGCCAACCGGGGCTTGCCGCCGCACATCACCGGCAAGCAGATGCTGGCGCACTTCGGCCTGCGCCCGGGCAGCCCCGAGGCCTATGCCTTTTCGTCGCACGATTTCGTGGCCCTGGCCCGCGATTACGGCCGCGTCGGCGGCCTCGACCGCCTGACCACTCTGGTCAAGGCCATCCGTGCCGAACGCCCGGGCAAAACGCTGCTGCTGGACGGCGGCGACACCTGGCAGGGCTCGTTGACGGCGCTGGAGAGTCGGGGCGGCGACATGGTGCGGCTGGCCAACGCGCTGGGCGTCGAGGCCATGACGGCGCACTGGGAATTCACCTACGGCGCCGAGCGCGTCATGGAACTCAAGGACAAGCTCGACTTTCCCTTCCTGGCCGGCAACGTCAAAGAGCTCGATTGGGACGACGACGTCTTCGAGCACACCGCGACCTACCAGCGCGGCGGCCTCGAGATCGCCGTCATCGGCCAGGCTTTTCCCTACACCCCCATCGCCAACCCGCGATATTTGATTCCCGAATGGTCCTTCGGCATCGAGGAGGAACGCCTGCAGGAACGCGTGACGGCGGCTCGTGAGGGTGGCGCCGACCTGGTGGTGGTGCTGAGCCACAACGGCTTCGACGTCGACCGCAAGCTGGCCGGCCGGGTCGCCGGCATCGACGTTTTGCTCACCGGCCACACCCACGATGCCATCCCGGCGGCCGTCGAGGTGGGCCGGACGCTGCTGGTGGCGGCCGGGTCGCACGGCAAGTTCCTGGCGCGTTTGGACCTCGACGTGCAACATAAGAAGGTCCGCGCCTATCGCTTCAAGCTGATCCCGGTGCTGGCCGACGCCATCTCGCCCGATGCCGAAATGGCGGCCCTGGTGGCCGAGCAGCGCGCCCCCCACAAGGCGCGGCTCGACCGCGTGCTGGGCCGCACCAGTACGACGCTTTACCGGCGCGGCAACCTGGCCGGCACCTTCGATGACCTGATTTGCCAGGCGCTGATGGCCGAGCGCGACGCCGAAATCGCACTGTCGCCCGGCTTTCGCTGGGGGGCGACGCTGCTCCCTGGCGACGACATCACCTTCGAGGCCGTGACCAACCAGACCGCCATCACCTACGCCAACGCCTACCGCACCGAGATGACCGGCAGTTTCCTGAAAGAGGTACTGGAGGACGTGGCCGACAACATCTTCAATGCCGATCCCTACCAGCAGCAGGGCGGCGACATGGTGCGCACCGGCGGCCTGGGCTTCACCATCGATCTCGGCCGCCGGATCGGCTATCGCATCTCGGGCCTGACGCTGTTGCGCAGCGGCCAGCCCATCGAGGCCGGCAAGACCTACGTGGTCAGCGGCTGGGCCTCGGTCAACGAGGGCACCGAGGGGCCGGCCATCTACGACGTGGTGAGCAGCTACGTCGAGCACAAAAAGTTGATTCGTATGGACCCCAAGCCCCATATAAGGGTGGTTGGCCTCTGAACGATTGCGCCTGGGTCCCGGGTCTTACATGAACATTTTCGACATCAGTTACCTGGCCGCCGGCAGTGCCGGCCTGATCAGCTTTCTCTCACCCTGCGTGCTGCCGCTGGTGCCGGCATACCTTTGCTTCGTGGCCGGCACTTCGCTCGACCAGATGATGGAGGGCGAGGACGGTGTGGACAAGGTGCTGGCCCGGCGCATGGCGCTGTCGGCACTTTTCTTCGTGCTCGGATTCTCCACCGTCTTCATCTCCATGGGAGCGACGGCCTCGGCGTTGAGCGCGCTGATCTTCGACCACATCGACATCATCGGCAAAGTGGCCGGCGTCGTCATCGTGGTCTTCGGGCTGCACTACATGGGGCTCTTCCGCATCCGCATCCTGGAGCGCGAGGTGCGCTTCAATCCCCAACGCAGGCCGGCCGGCTGGCTCGGCGCCTACCTGCTGGGCCTGGCTTTCGCCTTCGGCTGGACGCCCTGCGTCGGCCCCATCCTGGCCACGATCTTGACGTTGGCCGCGTCGAGTGAATCGCTGGGCTACGGCGTTTCGCTGCTCACCGTCTATGCCTTGGGGCTGGGCATCCCGTTCATGATCGCGGCGCTCGCCATCAATCCCTTCATGAACTTCCTCAGGCGCTTCCGCCGCCACATCCGCAAGGTCGAACTGACGGCCGGCGGCCTTTTGGTGGCGACCGGCCTGATGATCTTCTTCAACAAGCTGGGCGAGTTCAGCTACTTGATTCTCGAGGCCTTTCCGGCGCTGGGAACTATCGGTTAGAGCATCGCCCGGTTAGATTTTCGCATTCTGACGGAGGCAATTTGGTCCGAGGGCAGGAGGTGGGCGCAGCGTGTAGTGGGACTACTCGCAAGCCCGCCGACGCCGCCTCGGATCAAAAGGACCCGCCGCAGGGTATCAGAATGGGTAAATCCAACCGGGCGCTGCTCTACAGCCCGTCGTAGTAGGCCTGCAGCACCTGCACGATTTCCGGCCGGCTGAATTCCAGGGGAATCTCCTCGTGGTTGGCGAACATTTCGCGCAACCGCGTGCCCGAGATATTGAGCCGCTCGTCGTCGCCGTGGGGGCAGGTGCGGCCGGTGGCCAGGCTGCCGCAGGAAAAGCAGAAAAAAGTGATATCGATCTTCAGCGGTTTGGTCTCCAGCGCCCCTGAGGGGATCTCGTCGAAGATATGCTGGGCATCGAAGGGGCCGTAATAATCGCCGACGCCGGCGTGGTCGCGGCCCACCACCAGGTCCGAACAGCCGAAGTTCTGGCGGAATAGAGCATGCAACAAGGCCTCGCGCGGCCCGGCGTAGCGCATCTCGATGGGGTAGCCGGCCTGGACCACGGTGCCGGGCACGAAATAGTTCTCCACCAGGGCGTCGATGGCGGCCACCCGCACGTCGGCCGGGATGTCGCCGGGCTTGAGCTTGCCCAGCACCTGGTGAATCAGAAGACCGTCGCAAATCTCGACGGCGATCTTGGCCAGGTATTCGTGGCTCCGGTGCATGGGGTTGCGGGTCTGGAAGGCGGCGACGCGCGACCAGCCATTGGCGGCGAAGGCCGCGCGGGTCTCGGCCGGGCGCATGTAAAGATCGGCATGGCGGCCCGGAAGGTCGCCCTCGTCCAGCACCTGCACATGGCCGGCCAGGTTGACCTCGGGCTGGGCCATCACCTTCTCGACACCGGGGTGGGCCGGATCCTCGGTGCGGAAGACCGAACGGCATTCCAGCGCCTTGTCGATCTGGTATTTTTCCTCGAGCGTCATGAGCGCCATGATGGTGCCCGCTTCGCCGTCCACCAACGCCACCTCGTCGCCGAGCTTCAGGCCGGCAGCCAACTCGCTCGAGCAGGAAAGCGTAATCGGGATGGGCCAGAAGAGGCCGTCCTTGAGCTGCATGTCGGTGCAGACGCCGTGCCAGTCGTCGTGCCCCATGAAGCCCGCGAGCGGCGAATAGGCGCCCATCGAAAGCATCAGCAGGTCCGAAACCTCGCGGCTCGATAGCGGTATCTGGGCAAGTCCCGCGGCATGCGTTAGGGTCTCGGCGCGTTCCACCGCAGTGGCCAGTAGGGGCTTCAGCGCCCCACCATGAGGCTTTACCAGTTCCGACATGATTCCTCCCGATCTTCCCGACAATATGTTTGTTGTTGGCGGCTGGAGCCGCGATTTTTTGTAGCAGATGATAGCGGCCTCGGGCTATCATTAAATTCAAAAGATCTAATGAACGAATTGAATGTAAATTGGGTTTGTTTTTCGCCGACAAAAAAAATTGGCTGGGTGGCTTAGTGGGGGCTATTTTCGGCGTAGGGCAGGGAATCATGAATTTATCCATATGTGACAAAGGGTTATTCGATATGAGCCAAATCCGGCGGAGGCCGGCGTGAGCAGCGATCCCGGCAGCACCATCCTGGTGGTCGGCGGCGGTATCGTCGGCATCAGCGCCGCCGTGGAGGCGGCCGAGGTGGGTTTTGACGTCGTGCTGGTGGAGCGCGAGGCCAGCCTGGGCGGCCGCGTGGCGCGGCTCAACCGCTACTTCCCCAAGCTCTGCCATCCCGCCTGCGGGCTCGAGATCAACTACCAGCGCCTGCGCCAGAACCCGCGGGTGCGAGTCATCACCATGGCCGAGGTGGCCACGATCGAGGGCCGGGTCGGCGATTTTCAGGTAACGCTCAGCACCCGGCCGCGCTACGTCACCCAGGCCTGCACGGCCTGTGGCGATTGCGCCCGGGCGGCCCAGAGCGAAGTGGCCGATGCCTTCAATTACGGCCTCTCCAAGGTGCCCGCCGCCTATCTCCCGGAGAGCCAGGCCTATCCGCTGCGCTACGTCATCGCGCCCGAGGTCATCGGCACGCCGGAGGCGGCGGCCCTTAAAGACGCCTGCCGCTACGGCGCCGTCGACCTCGACGAGCAGCCCGGCAGCATCGAGTTCAAGGTCGGCGCCGTGGTCTGGGCCACCGGCTGGCGGCCCTACGATGCCGGCCGCCTGGAATCTTATGGCTACGGGCGGCTGGCCAACGTCATCACCAACGTCGAGATGGAGCGCCTGGCCGCCCCCGAGGGCCCCACAGGGGGCCGTATTTTGCGACCCTCGGACGGACGCGAAGCGCAACGCCTGGCGCTGATCCAGTGCGCCGGCTCGCGCGATCTCAACCACCTGCCCTATTGCTCGCGGATCTGCTGCATGGCGTCGTTCAAGCACGCCGCCTATGTGCGCCAGCAATACGCCGAGGCCAGCGTCGACATCTATTACATCGACATCCGCGCCGACAACAAACTGGAGGCCTTCTACCGCCGCGTCGCCGACGACGACCGCATCCGCCTGATCAAATCCAAACCCGGTGCCATCGAGGAGGACACTGATAAGAACCCCATCGTCAAGGGCGAGGACACGCTGAGCCGCGAGCTTTACGGCAACACCTACGACCTGGTGGTGCTGGCCGTCGGCATGCAGCCGAATGCGGCGCTCGAGGCGCCGGCGCTCGAGCTCAGCCAGGACGATTATGGTTTCATCGTGCCCGACCTGGCGGCGGGCCAGATCGTGGCCGGCGTGGCAGCGGGACCGCTGGATGTCTCGATGTCGGTGCAGTCGGCCACGGCGGCGGCGCTGCGCGCCATCCAGGCGCTCAACGCCAGCAAACGAGTGGCGGCGGAGTAGCGCCATGGCCAACGAAAACACCGCCGTCTACGTCTGTTCCGGCTGCGCCATCGGCGAAGCCGTCGATTGCGATGCCCTGGCCGCCCTGGCCGAGGAGGAGTTCAAGGTCGGCCGTTCGGCAACCCACGAATTCCTCTGCGGCGAGGCGGGGCTGGAAACCATCCGCGGCGACCTGGCCGGCGAAGGCGGCATCGAAAGCGTCGTCGTCTGCGCCTGTTCGCCCCGCGTCATGGCCGACCGCTTCCGCTTCGAGGGTGTCCAGGTGGTGCGCGGCAACCTGCGCGAACAGGTGGCCTGGTGCCATGAGCCGGGCGACGAGGACACCCAGATGAAGGCGGCCGACAACCTGCGCATGGCGGTCACCCAGGCTGAAAAATCGAGCCCGCCCGAGCCCCACGAAGCCGTTGCTGCCTCGCGGCGGTTGCTGGTGGTGGGTGGCGGCTCGACCGGCCTGGCGGCCGGCCGCGAGGCGGCCCGGGCGGGGTACGAGACCGTGATCGTGGAAAGCACGTCCGAGCTCGGCGGCCGGGCCAAGGGGTTCTCGAAGGTCCTGCCCAGCCGCCCGCCCTACCGCGAGCCCGAGGCCAATCCCATCGCCGACCTGATCGCCGAGGTCGAGGCCGACCAGCGCATCACCGTCAGGACCGGCACCACGGTGGCCAGCACGGCCGGCGGCCCGGGGGATTTCCGGGTGACCCTGGCCAACGGATCGGCCACAGAGACCACAGAGACCACAGAGTCCGAGGAATCCTTCGGCGCCATCGTGGTGGCCACCGGCTGGCGGCCCTACGATGCGGCCAAGCTCGGGCATTTGGGCTACGGCACGCCCGGCGTGGTGACCAACGTCGAGCTCGAAGACCTGCTGGCGAAAATCGGATCCGGGGGCGAAGCGGCGCCCCAGGCCGTGGCCTTCGTGCAGTGCGCCGGCTCGCGCGATCCCGAGCACCTGCCTTATTGCTCGCAGGTCTGCTGCGGGGTTTCGCTGAAGCAGGCGCTGCAGCTCAGGGAAGCCGATCCCGAGACCATGATCTACGTCATCTTCGACGAGCTGCGCACGCCGGGCACGGCCGAGGAATTCTATCGCGCCGCCCAGGAAGCCGGAATCGTCTTCATGAAAGGCAAGGTCTCCTCGGTTGGATCCGACTTGACCCTCACCATCGACGATGCCCTGTTGGGCGAAGAGGTGCCGCTGGCGGGCCTCGACATGGTGGTGCTGGCTACCGGCATGGTGCCCAACGCCACCACCGACGGCGAGCTGCTGCCCGATCCCGACATCGATCCTCTGGCGCCCATCGCGCGGGCCGGCGGCGACGAGGAACCGGACGAAGAAGCGGAAGCCAAACCGGAATCCAAACCGGAATCCGACGAAGACGAGGAAGCCGCCGCCCTCGATGGGCCCAGGCCGGAAAACTCGATCCTCAATTTGCAATACCGCCAGGGCCCGCACCTGCCCAATCTGGCCGACGGCTTCGCCGACAGCCACTACATCTGCTTCCCCTACGAGACCCGGCGCACCGGCATCTATGCCTGCGGTCCCTTGCGCCGGCCCATGGATATGACCGAGGCGGCCGAGGACGCGGCCGGGGCCGTGCTCAAGGCCATCCAGGCCATGGAACAGGCGGTTCGCCAGGCCGCCGTGCACCCCCGGGTGGGCGATCTGAGCTATCCCAAGATCGGCCTCGACATCTGCACCAAGTGCCGGCGCTGCACCGTCGAGTGCCCCTTCGGCGCCATCGACGAGAACGCCGAGGGCTTTCCCGTGCTGACGCCCACGCGGTGTCGGCGCTGCGGCACCTGCATGGGCGCCTGCCCAGTGCGCACCATCCGCTTCGACAACTATTCCGTCGAGATGATCAACTCCATGTCGAAAGCCGTCGAGATCCCCGACGAGTTCGACGAAAAGCCGCGGGTGCTGGTTCTGGCCTGCGAGAACGACGCCTACCCGGCGCTCGATCGGGCCGGCATCCAGGGCCGCAAGTATTCCTCCATGGCCCGTGTCATTCCGGTGCGGTGCCTGGGTTCCGTCAGCCTGGTGATGATCTCGGACGCGCTTTCCTCGGGCTACGACGGCGTGCTGCTGCTGGGCTGCAAGTCGGGCGACGACTACCAGTGCCACTTCGTCAAGGGCAGCGCCATGGCCCAGGAACGGGTCACCAAGATCGGGGAGACGCTGAAGAGCATGATGCTGGAGGGCGAGCGCGTGACGACGCACGAAATCGCCATCACGGATGCCGAAGGGGCGACGCAAATCATCGACGACTTCGTCGCCAGCATCGACGAGATCGGCATGAACCCTTTCAAGGGGTTTTAGTCATGACCGGCACTGCCCCTACCGCCAGCCGCGCCTACGACCTGGGTTTCGCCCGCTGGGTCTACCAGAACGTCGAAGGCGGCGAGCGGCTCTCCATGTGCATGCAGTGCGGCGTCTGTTCGGGCTCGTGCCCCATCGCCGGCGAGATGGATCATGGCCCGCGCAAGCTTTTCATGATGGTGCGGGCCGGCATGAAGGAAGCCGTGCTGCGCTCCAACACGCTGTGGAACTGCGTCAAGTGCTACCGCTGCGTGGTGCGCTGCCCGCGCGAGGTGCCGGTGACGTACATACTTTCCGGCCTGGGCACGCTGGCGGTACGCGAGGGCTATGCCGAAAAGCAGGACACGGAAAGCTTCGCCAAGGCCTTCTGGTGGAGCGCCCGCAGCCTGGGCCGCACCGACGAACGTCTGGTCACGGCGAAATACTATTTCTCGTTCGGCCTGGTCGAGGGCATCAAGAAGGGCCTGGCCAATTTGCCCATCGCGCTGGCCATGATCCGCACCAAGCGCATGCACCTGACGGGCTCGCACAAGATCAAGGACAGGAAGGGCCTCAAGGCCATCCTGGCCAAGGCGGCCGAAATAGAGAGCCGGGCCACGGGAGAAGGGTCATGAATGACCGCCGCAAGTACACCTACTATCCCGGCTGTTCCTCGGAGGGCTCGGCGGCGCATCTCGACAAGTCCGTGCGGGCCATTGCGCCGGTGCTCGATATCGAGCTCGAGGATCTCAACGACTGGAACTGCTGCGGCGCCTCGGTGGGCCACGTCGGCGGCGGCTATCTGCCCAACGTCGCGCTGACGGGGCGCAACCTGGCCGGCGCCGAGGCGCAGGGCAGCGAGGATATTCTCACCCCCTGCGCCGCCTGTTACCTCAACACCCATGGCACCAACGAGAAGATCAAGGCCGACGTGGCCTTGCGCGGCAAGGTCAACGAGGCGCTGGGCGCCGCCGACATGAAGTACGAATCGGACCTCCAGGTCCGCCACGCCTGCGAGGTGCTGGTCAACGACGTGGGCCTCGACAAGATCAGGGAAAAGGTCAGCAATCCGCTGGAGGGCATCAAGGTGGCCGGCTACGTCGGCTGCCAGACCGTGCGGCCCTTCGCCGCCACCGAGGCGGGCGGCGATTACGACACCTTCGAGGACCCGGATTTCCTGGATGATTTCGTCGCCGCTTGCGGCGCGGATCCCGTGCCCTTCGAGCGCAAGACGTCGTGCTGCGGCGGCTCGGTCTCGGTCATGAGCCCGGAAAAGACGCTGCACCTCATTCGCCAGATCCTGGAAGAGGCGAAAGAGAAAGAAGCTGACGTCATCGCCACGCCGTGCCCGCTGTGCCAGACCAACGTCGAGATGTACCAGGGGCGCATCAACCAGGAATTCGGCACCGACTTCCAGATCCCGGTGGTCTTCTACAGCCAGCTCATGGCCCTGGCATTCGGCCTGGGCGCCGACGCCGCTGCCATCGACCAGAACATCATCAAATCGGACAAGCTGGCGGCCAAGGCGAAGTAGGGTTCGCGCCACCCGCCACCCCACTTTGCGGCGATATGCCACATTCCCTTCCGGCCCTGGAGCGCCGTAGGATGGCGAGAGTGGCGGTGGCGCGAACGGCATCGGTTGCCGCCGCGGTTGCCGGGTGGCCCTGATCCTTTCGTACTCTTGCCGGCGTGGTCCCGTTTCGGGGTTGCCCGCTCGTCGCAGCGCAGGTTGCAGCGCGCTCGTGCGCACCCAGCGAAAGGAGGCAGGTCATGGCCATGGCAATGAAGCTCAAGGAATTCCTGCGCGACAGCCAAATCACCTTCGACCTCGTCGAACACCCTTTCGCCGTCTCGTCGTCGCGTATTGCGCAACAGTCGCACATCCCCGGCGACGCCCTGGCCAAATGCCTGTTGCTGCGTGACAGCCAGGGCTATCTGGTGGCCGTCATCCCGAGCACCCACCGGGTCGATCTCGAGCACCTGGACTGGCTCTTCGACGACCACCTGGAATTCGCCGATGAAGAGGAGATCTCCTCCCACTTCGAGGATTGCGATCCTGGTGCCGTGCCGCCGCTGGGCGGCGCCTACGGCATGCGCATGGCGGTCGACGAAGACCTGGTGCTGCGCCGTGACGTCTATTTCGAGGCCGGCGATCACCGCCAGTTGGTGCACGTCAGCGGCGAGGCCTTCGGCCGGCTGACCCAGGGCGCCTTCCTGGGGATTTTCAGCTGCCACGCCTGAGCGGGCGCGCGGCGCCGGTCTATCCCGACACCCTGCCCTGGCTGCGCGAGAGGTCGAGGTGGAAGTGGTTGGGGGGGATGTGGAACTCCTGATAGACGATCGCTTCCTCGTGAAGCGAGAGGTTGACGGTTTGCAGCGTCAGAACGGGAGTATTCGCGGCAACGCCGACGACTTCGGCCACGCCGGCCGGGGCGGCCCGCAATCTCACGGTTTCATGGGCGCGCAAGGTCGGCACGTTGAAGCGGTCATGCAGGAGATGGCGAAGATGGTTGCGGCCGACCGTTTCCTGCGGGAAATCCAGCAAGGGTCTGAAGCGCCCGGCATCGAGGTAGGCGATCGCCAGTACGCTGAATTCGCCGGCGATCACCAGGGTGCGCTGCAATTCCAGGAATGAAGGCCGCGCCCCCAGGGCCGCCGACCAGGCACCGTCCCCGCGGATTTCCGCAATCGCCGCCTTGACGTTTTCGACCGACGCCAAATCGGTCTCGCCATCGGCCCGGAAGCGCATGTACCAAGGCGTGTCTCCCCAGGTGCCAGAGGAAGAGATACGGCTGCCGGCACCCCGCTTGCGCACCACGATGCCGTCCTCGCTGAGGCGCCGCATGGCGGCCTGGATGGTGCCCTGGCTCAGGGGCAGCACGGCCAGCAGCTCCTTTTCGCTGGGCACCGGATCGTCGGGCCGCCAGAGGCCGAGCTTGATGGTTTCGATGAAGGCATCGCGAAATCGTTGCGCCTTGGTGCCCGGTCCATCCTGGCGGCCTGCAAAAGTGTCGCGCAGCGCCTCGAGACGCACTGCCTTGTGGGATTCGCTGGCGACGGTCGGTTGTTTCATGGTTTCTCGGTAATGGGGGCTGCCAAACCGGCCCGATGGCTGGGCCTACCGCTTCTTCTTGAATCCGAAGCGCCAGAGGAAGAACAGGGTCAGGGCCACGAAGGCCAAGGAAATCGGGCTGGTCAGCAGGATGCTGAGGTCCGAGCGGTACATCAGCATGGTCTGACGGAAGGACAATTCGAACAACGGCCCCAGCAGGAAGCCGATGATCAGGCAGACCAGCGAAAAACCCGAGCGCCGCATGGCATACCCCAGCACTGCGAAGGCCAGCATCAACCCGACATCGAACATCGAGGAACTCTGCACATAAACACCGACGATGCAGAGCACGACGACGATGGGCAGGACGACACTCTGCGGCACCCGCAGAATCTGGCTCCAGATGCGGATACCGATGCGCCCGATCACCAGGTGGGCGACATTGGCCATCAGCATCGAAGCGAAGATCGAATAGACCAACTCGGCATGCTCGACCATCATCAGCGGCCCGGGAACGACGCCGTGGATCATGAAGGCGCCGACCAGCAGGGCCGCCGCGACGTTGCCGGGAATACCCAGCGAGATGGTGGGAATCAGGTTGGCCCCGACCACGGCGCTGTTGGCGGCTTCGGTGGCCTGAATGCCCTCGATGACGCCGCTGCCGAATTTTTCCGGCGTCTTGGAAGCCCGCTGCGCCGCACCGTACCCAAGGAAGGCGGCCAGGGAAACGCCCAGGCCCGGCAGCATGCCGACCCCGGTGCCGATCATCGCCGAGCGCAGCAGGGTGCGCCAGTTGCCCCAGAACTCGCCGGCCGAGAGGCGGTTGTCGGTCTTGAAAGCACTGTCGCGCGGCACCGCATCGACCTCGCCGTGTTTGTTGAGATCGAAGATCTGGACCAATACCGAGCTCAGCGCCAAGGTGCCGATGGCAATAGCGGCCAGCGATATGCCGTCGAACAGTTCGATGAAACCGAAGGTCATGCGGTCGGTGCTGTCGACCGGGTCGAGACCGATGGTCGAGAAGAACACCCCCAAGGCCGCCGACATGATGCCCTTGGTCAGCGAGCGCGCCGCCAGGGCGGCAATCAGGGTGAAGGAGAAGAGAATGATCGAAGTAAATTCCGCCGGCCCGAAGAGCAGCGCCACCGAGGCAAAGGGCGCCGCCATCAGGATCAGCACGATATCGGAAAAGGTATCGCCGCAGACCGAGGAATAGAGCGCCGTCTTCATGGCCTTTTCCGGCTTGCCGGCCCGCGCCAGAGGATAGCCGTCGCGCGCCGTGGCCGCCGCTTCCGGGGTTCCCGGGGCATTGATCAGCACCGCCGGCACGGCGCCGCCGGAAGTGCCGCCCTTGTTGATGCCCACCAGGAAGGCGATAGCGGTGAGCGGCGACATGTAGAAGGTGATCGGCACCAAGATGGCAAGTGCGGTGACGCTGCCGATACCCGGCAGCACGCCGAACACGATTCCCAGCAGGACGCCGGCGCAGATGAAGGTCATGTTGGTCAGCGTCATGGCGGCTTCGAAGCCGGCGAGCATGCTTTCGATCATGAGCGGGCAATCATGATCGGGCCTTAAGGAAACTCGACCGTGAAAACGTGCCAGGCCAATTGCGAAAGTCCGATGGGTACGACGAGCGCAACGGCCGCCAGCAGCGCATAGTTGCGCTGGCACAGGAAAACCATCATCGCCAGCAGCAGCACGCCCATGGTGATCTCGAAGCCGGCCAGCGGCATGGCGATTATGGTGGCGACGACCAGGGCGATCAGAATGGCCATGCGAACCAGCTCGGCCGCACCGATGCCGGTTGCGCTGTCGCCGAATTCCTCGTCTTCGGCCTGGACGCCGCCCGGCTTGGCGCGCAACGCCCCCAGGCCCAGGACGACGGCCGTGATCAGGCAGATCCAGATCGCCATCGAGGGCAGGCGGGCCGGGGGAATGTCGAGCGGGCTTTGGGCCGGAGCGGTGTGGCTTGGGATGATCCAGGCGAGCAGGAGGATCGAGCAAAGCGCCACGATGATGCTCGAAACCAGGTTGGTGGTTCTCACGCGACCCTCCCGGCGCCCGGGGACGAGGGCATCAGGAGCGGCCTGATGCCCTCGCGGGTCATTGGATGGCCGCCAGTACTTTCTTCAGGCTGACGGTCATGGCGGCGATGTTTTTCGTCAACTGGGCCGCCGGCACGAAGGTCTTGGGGAACTTCATGCGCCCCAGGATGGCGCTGAAGTCGGGATCGTCCATCGAGGCCTCGATAGCGGCCTGAACCTTGGCGACGGCCGCCGCCGGCGTTCCCTTGGGAGCCGCGATCAGAGCCGTGCCGGGCATCGCTATGCCGTAGAGCTCCTGCATCGACGGCGCCTTCGGTGCCGAGGCCAGGCGCTCCGAAAGGCAGGATGCGAGGACGATGAACTTGTCGCCGTACTTGTTGTGGACACCGCCGGACCAGGCCAAATCCACCTTGTTGCCGAACATGAACGGCACCATCTCGCCACCGCCTCGGGTGGGAATGGCGGTCCAGTCGATGTTTTCCTTCTTGCCGATGTAGTTGATGAAGGCGCGTGAGATGCCGCCCTGATCGGCCACGTTCATGCCGGGATTCTTCTTGGCATAGGCGATCAGTTCGGCAAACGTCGAATAGGGCCGGCCCGGCGTGGTGACGAACGCCATCTGGTAGTCGGTAACGCCGGCGACATATGAAAAGCTATCGGCCGTGTAGGCGATGCCTTTTTTCGACAGCGGCTCCCAGGTAATGGTGGCGGCGGCGGCGAACAGCAGCGTGTAGCCGTCGGGCTTGGCCTTGGCCACCAGGGTCGAGCCGATGGCACCGCCGGCGCCGGGTTTGGTTCTGACGATAACCTTCTGGCCAAGGTTTCTGGAGATCGCCTTGGACAGGATCTGGGCCATGGTTTCGGTGCTGCCGCCCGCCTTGTAGGGCACGATCAGCGTTACCGGCTTGGCCGGGTATTCGGCCGCCTGAAGGCTGGCGGACGCCACGCAGGCAAGCGCCAGGGCAGCCGCGGCAGTCACGGTCCCGGCGATTTTCCTGTCAATTCCTTGGTACAACATTGGCCTTACCTCCCTCTCCCGTATTGCCATCCCACAACCTAGTCTTTAATACATTAATGTGTCAATTTGATATTATATGGTTTTATTACAGTAGATTAGAGCTGTTTGGTTCCGAATAATCGATAATTCACTGGTTACATTAATGCAATCCCTGCTAGGTTGGCGCGGACAATACGGCCGACCACAGGGAGCTGGCGACATCATGGCGAACGAGGTGGACGGAGCGGTCTCCGAGGCATTGATAGGCGAAGTATGGCCTGCCGCCCTTCCGGGCGAAGACCCGGCGCTTTATGGCCGGGTAACGCTCGAGACCAGAGATGCGGTGCAAATCCGCAGCCTGCAAACCTTTCGCCTGACCTACACGGTCGGCTCCTTGGGCCTCGATGACACCGGCGCCATTCGCATCGTCTTCCGCGCCCTGGGGGACTGGGGCGGCCTGCAAACCGCCGATCCCGCGGCGCCCAACTACGTCACCGCGAGAACCAGCTCCGGGGTGCCGCTCGAGGTCGGCTACAGGCCTTACGGCATGGCTGCCCGGCCGCGCTGGAAGTCGCTGACGGTTCGCGTGACGGGCGGCTATCTGGGCCAGGGCGACACCATCACGGTGGTGTTCGGAGACACCTCCGGCGGCTCGCCGGGCATGAAGATGCAGACCTTCGTCGAAGCCGCCTTCGAGTTCAAGACGCTGGCCGATGTCTGTGGGGTGGGCTTGTTCGTGCCGCTGCCCGACACGCCGAGGGTAGCCGTCGTACCGGCCGAGCCGGTGGTCTGGCGGGCCGTTCTGCCGAGCCTGCGCCGGCCCGGCGAGAGCTTTCGCTTCGGCCTCAAGGCGGAGGACGCCTGGGGCAACCCCACGGATCTTGCCGAGGCGCGCTTCACTTTCGAGGCGACTTTGCCGGTCTCCGGCTTGCCGCCGGGATTGGCTTACGAAAAGGGCCGCAAATCAGTCTGTTTCGATGGCCTTTCGGCCGATCAGACGGGTGTTCTGCGTATTGCCGTCAAGGACGAAGCCGGCGAGATCGTCGCCACCTCCCACCCCATGGTAATTCGCGCCGACGGGGTTTCGGGCTATTGGGGGGACCTGCACGGCCAAAGCGGCGAATCCATCGGCGTCACCACGGCGCGCCAGTACTTCGACTTCGCCCGCAACAAGGCCTTCCTCGACGTCAGCAGCCACCAGGCCAACGACTTCCAGCTCAACAACGCCTTCTGGGCCTATCTCAACGAGCTCACGGCGGAGCACAACGAAGATGGCGCGTTCATCACCTTTCCCGGCTACGAATGGTCCGGCAATACCTCGGTGGGCGGCGACCGCAACGTCTATTTCCGCCACGAAGGACGGCAGATCCACCGCTCCTCCCATGCGCTGTTGACGGACCGTTCCGACCTCGATAGCGATGCCACCGACGCCCGGGCCTTGTTTGCCGCGCTGGCCGGCGAGGATTCCGTGGTCTATGCCCACGTCGGCGGGCGCTATGCCGACATCGCCTACGCCCACGACCCGAAAATCGAAACGGCGATGGAAATCCATTCCGCCTGGGGCACCTTCGAATGGCTCCTGACCGACGGCTTTGCCCTCGGTCATCGCTCGGGCGTGGTGTGCAACAGCGACGGCCACAAGGGGCGGCCCGGCGCCAGCTACCCCGGCGCCTCGAACTTCGGTGCCTACGGCGGTTTGACCTGCTTCTTGACCCACGAGCTGAGCCGCGACGCCATTTTCGATTGCCTGCGCAGGCGCCATCACTACGGCACCACGGGCACCCGCCTGCACCTCGACGTCGGCGTTCGCATGGCCGGCGGCGGAGCCTTGTACGACCGCGACCCCCGGGCCTTTCCCGAGACCTCCTCGAGCCGCGTCGACGAAGTGATGATGGGCGATATCGTCCAGACCGACGATGCAGAGGTGCGGCTGAATTTCCAGGTCGTCGCCCAGGCCCCCATCGAGCGGGTCGAGGTGCGCAACGGCAGGGACGTCGTGGCGACGCTGCGGCCCTATGACGCCGAGGCGCTGGGCAATCGCATCCGGGTGCTGTGGAGCGGCGCCGAGTATCGCGGCAGGAGCCGCGACACCAACTGGCGGGGCCGGGCGGTATTCAAGGGTGCCGAGATAGGCCGGATGGAAAAGATCAACGCCTGGAATCCAGAGCGCCTGCTTGAGCTGGAGGGCTCGGGCACCGTGGTCTTCGATGCCATAACCACCGGCAACTACGGCGGCTTCGACGTCTGGCTGAGGGGCGGCGGCAGCTTGGACATCGAAACCAACCTGGGATCGATGGCCCTGGCGCTGGACGACATTGGTCTCGAGGATTGCCTCATGGAAGCCGGCGGCCTCGACCGCATGATCAGGGTGTTTCGCCTGCCCGAGGAAATCGCGGAGCGCGAACTGGCGGGGGAAGTGACGATCCCGCTGGCCCCCAGGGGTGACAACCCGCTGTGGGTCTCGGTCTATACCGAGGACGGTTTCCAGGCCTGGAGCAGTCCGGTTTTTGCCTACCGGCGGGAAGCCGAACGGCCACACATCGATTAGCTCCGTTATCCCGGATTGGATACCGTCACGGCAGCGGGTTTGCGGCAGTAGAACTCGGTCGGGATGATTTGCTGCTCCCTTAGACCACGATTGACGTTCCTCATGGCCTCGGGAGCGAGGTCTCCGTGGATCAGCATGACGGCAAGCTGCAAAGGTCTTCCGCCACCTTCGACGGCAGCGCGGGAGCGGGCGGCAAAATCGAGGTTCTCGGCCAGCGTATTTCGCACCTCCAGCACGTCAAAGCCGCTGAGCTCCAGGGTCCGCTGGGTATCCTCCGGGGTCAGGAGAAAGCTCGACGCGCCATCCCGGGCCCAGGGCGTGGGGTATTCCAGGCCATGGTTGGGGCCTTTGGCCAGGTCCGACATGATCAGCCAGCCGCCGGGCCGCAAGACCCTCAGGGCCTCGCCGTAAAGCAGGGTCCGGTCGGCTATGTTCATGGCCACGTTCATGCAGTAGGCGCCCGCGAAACTGCCGGCGGCGAAAGGCATGGCCAGGGCATCGCCCTGTTGGCAGGAGACCTTGTCCTCGAGGCCGACCAGGGCGGTCAGCCGTCGCGCCACCTCGCAGAGCTCTGCGGTGAGATCGATGCCACTTACCCGGCAGCCAAAGCGATCGGCAAAATATCGCGCCGGACCGCCGATGCCGCTACCGATATCGAGCAAGTGATCCTCGGGCCGGATGACGAATTCATCCGCCATTTCCGCCGTCGCTTCCAAGCCGCGGCCATGGAACTGGTCGTAGGACGCCAAGTCCCGGACCGTCGCCCGTTGCGGCTCGATGCCGCCATCACGCATTGCCGCGACCAGTCGCTCGAACAGGTCGCCGCCGCCGTTGCCGCTGTAATGGCCAACGATGTTTGCCGTCTCGGTCATGTAGCACGAGCATAGTCGGTCAACGCCCTTGCAGCTAACGAAACCAAGCAATTGCCAGGGCGAACAGGGAAAAAGCGCGCCGGCCAGCAGCCCCGATGCGGCAGGTGACGCGGGCAGGCAAAGGCCCCATATTGTCACCATGCGTGCCAGCGTACCCCAAAACGGCGAGAAACCCGAGGCCGTGGTGGTCTGCATCAACCGGCGCCTGGGAGCCGACGCGGTATCGTGCGCCGGGCGCGGCAGCGAGGCTGTCGCGGCTGCCCTCGAAGACGGCATCGCACACCGTGGCCTGGCCGCCGCCCTGGTGCGCCTCAAATGCCTGGGCAGTTGCCAGCACGGGCCTAACGTGCGCTTCGCGCCCGGCGGCGCCTGGTTCTCGGGCGTGGCTCTCGATGACGTGGCGGAGATCCTCGACCACCTGGAACGCTTGACGGCTGGCGGCTGAGTGCCCTTTCGGGTTAAGAACGCATCCATGGCCTATCAAACCATCGAATTCAGCGGCCAGGGCCGCGTCGCCACCATCTCGCTGGACCGTCCCGAAAGCCTCAACGCCTTCGTCCCCGAACTGCTGCAGGAGACCGGCCAGGCGCTGGAGACGGTGGCCGCCGACGAGGGCATCAGCGTGCTGGTGCTGACCGGCAAGGGCCGTGCCTTTTCCGCCGGCGTCGACCTCAAGGCGCTCAAGGCCCGCGGCCTCGATCTCAGCTCGGGCGACGTCGGGCCGGGGCTCAACGACAATGCGCGCCGCGTCACCGAGCTCCTGGAGAGCATGCCCCAGGCCACCATCGCCAAGGTCAACGGGCATTGCTTCACCGGCGGCCTGGAGATCATGCTGGCCTGTGACATCATCCTCGTCGCCGAGGAAGCCAAACTCGGGGACACCCACGCCGTGCTCGGGTTGCGGCCGACCTGGGGCATGACCCAGCGCCTGCCCCGCCGCGTCGGCCTGATGCGGGCGCGCGAGCTCTCGTTCACCGCCCGCACCATCTCGGGCCGCGAGGCGGCCGAGATGGGCCTGGCGCTGGAGGCCCTGCCGGCGGCCGAGCTCGACGCCCGGGTCGACGAACTGGCGGCCGCCATCGCCGCCAACAGCCCGGGCTCGATCGCCGCCTACAAGGACCTCTACCGCCAGGCCGCCAACCTCGGCCTCGAAGCCGGCCTCGACTACGAACGCAAAGCCGACTACGTGGTGGCCGACGTCGAGGAACGATTCGGGGCCTTCCTGGCCAAATTGGGCGGCAAGGGGAAGTAGGCCGCTTGGCGGCGTTTTAGACGATCACCGCCTGGCGCACGCGCGGGTTGGCCAGCAGGTCAGCCACCACCGTCAGTCCCTGGGCCAGACGCTCCCGGGTGCTCTCGTAGCCCAGCGCCAGGCGTAACGATTGCGGCGCCGGTCCTGCTTTGAGCATGAAGATCTCGCCCAATGCTACCTTGACGCCGCGCTCCTCGGCCGCCGCCCGGAAGGCTTCCTCGGTCCACTCGTCCGCAAGGTCGACCCAGAGGTGAAAGCGGAGACCTTCACGATGGCCCGCGGAGCTTCCCAGAATGTCCTGCGCCAAACGGCAACGGGCCCGCATTTCCCGGCGCTGCCAATCGTTGAGGTCCGCGGCGGTGCCGTCGTCGATCCAGCGATGCGCGATCTCGGCGGTGATCGGCGAAGGCATCCAGCATGACATCTGGACCGCGTTGCGCAGCGTCTCGCGGTGCGCCTCGGGGGCGCGCACGATGCCGATGCGCAGGCCCGGCGCCAGGGATTTCGAGACGCTGCTGACAAAGAGCGTACGTTCCGGCGCGAAGGCGGCAAGCGGCGGCGGGCGGTCAGTGGGAAGAAAGCCGAAGACGTCGTCCTCGATGACCGTCAGGTCGTGGCTGCGGGCGAGTTCCGCTATTTCCCGGCGTCTTCGCTCAGGCATGGTGGCTCCGGTCGGCGATTGCAGGGTCGGCATGCAATAAAGCACCTTCGCCGCCGACTTGCGGCAAGCCGCCTCGAGGGCCTCGGGCACGATGCCGTCGGCATCCAGGTCGAGACCAACCAGCCCCAGGCCGAAGTGATGGGCCATCTGTTTGAGAGGGGGATAGCTGAGCTTTTCCGCCAGCACCGTATCGCCCGGACGGGTGGTGGCCATCAAGGCCATGAGGATGCCGTGCTGGGCGCCGTTGGTCAGCACGATCTCGTCGCCCTTGGCCTCCAAGCCCAGGCGGCCCAACCAGGACGCGGCCGATCGCTGATGGGCCTCGATGCGCCCGCTCTCTGTGTGATCGAGCAGAGGGCTCAGGTCGCCCGCAGCGCCGAGGTCGCGGAAAGCCTGGGCCAGGGCCGGCGCGGCGATCCCGGCCGGCGGCAGGTTCATGACCAGGCTGACGGGGCCGTCGCTGTCGCGGGCCGGGCCCCACAGGGCGGAAAGGCTTTCGGCCACCCGCCTGGTGCCGTGGGGACGCACGTAGGTTCCGCGGCCGACCTCGGCGCTTACCATTTCCTGGCGCTCGGCGTCCTTGTAGGCCCGGCCCACGGTGCCCAAGGAAAGCCCGAGCGCGTAGGCCAGCTCTCGTTGCGGCGGCAGCTTGGCGCCGGCGGCCAGCGAACCGTCGGCAATGGCCTCGCGGATGGCCTCGGTCAGGGCGCGATGCTTCGGCCCGCTGTGGCCGGCGAGGTTTGGCAGCCATACTGTCATTGTGACAATTAATACTTTGACTCCGGATATGAGTCAATTATATCGATACAATTATGGCAATTGATCGACAGGAGGTTTCCCTGGCAGAGCCCCGACAGCAGACCGTTCCCAGGTCGCCGGGCGGCACGCAGGATATCTACTATGCACGTCCTGCCAGCGTGCCGCTGCCGATGATCGAGCGGGCCTCGGGGATCCATATGTGGGACGAAGACGGCAAGGAATATATCGATGCCTCGTCGGGGCCCATGGTCAGTGCCATCGGGCACGGCAACCCGCGGGTCATCGAGGCCATGGCGGCGCAGGCCGGGAAACTCGACTACGCCTATACTCGCGTCGCCCGAAACCGGCCGAACCTGGACTACGCCGCCCGCCTCGCGGCCCTGGCCGGGCCCGGATTCGAGCGCGTCAATTTCGCCTCGGGGGGCAGCGAAGCGGTCGACAATGCCCTCAAGTTCCTGCGCCAATATGCCCTGGCCAGCGGCCAGGCATCGCGCCGACGCATGATTTCCCTGATGCCCTCCTACCACGGCGCCACGCTGGCCACGCTGGCCATCGGCGGCAACGACGCCCTGGCTCCCTTCATGGCGGGGTTTGCCGTCGCCGCCGACACCGTCCCGGCACCTTTCAGCTATCGCCTGCCCGGCGGCCACAGCCGGGAAAGCCATGCCGTCGAATGCGCCGGCGCATTGGACACCAAGATCCGCGAACTGGGCCCGGAGAATGTGCTGGCCTTCGTCATCGAACCGGTCGGCGGCATTTCGACCGGCGCCCTGGTGCCTCCCGCCCAGTACTTCCGCGACATCCGCGAGATCTGCAGCCGCCACGGCGTCTACCTGGTGTTCGACGAAATTCTCTGCGGCACGGGGCGCAGCGGTAAATTCATCACGGCGCATCACTGGCCCGAGGCGCTGCCCGACATCATCGTCCTGGCCAAGGGGCTGGGCGCCGGCTACAGCCCGCTGGGCGCCATGCTGGCGCCGGCCGCCATGGTCGACGAGTTGGCCCACCTCGCGGGCTGCGAGTTCAGCTATTCCGCCAACGCCAACCCGGTATCCTGCGCCGCCGGCCTGGCCGTACTCGACGAGTTCGAGCGGCTACGATTGGTAGAACGCGCCCGCACCGTCGGCCTCACCCTGCGCGCCGGCCTGGAAGCCATCATGGAACGCAGCCCAATCCTCGGTGACGTGCGCGGCCTGGGCCTGCTGCTGGCCGTCGAGATGGTCGCCGACAAGGAAAGCAAGACCCCGCTACCCGATGAATTACTGCCCACCGAGCGCATCCGCATCCACGGCCTCGGGAACGGCATCATGCTCTATTCGCGCCCCACCGCCGGCAGCCGCTTCGGGCACTGGTTCCTGGTGGCGCCGCCGCTGACGATCAGCGACGAGGAATGCAGCGAGGTGCTGCGCCGCACGGAAGCCGCCGTTGGCGATTTCCACGCCGAGCTGAAAACCAGCGGCGCCGTCTGATCGGCGGCGACGCCTTACCGGGGCGCCATGCGCAGCGCGCCGTCGAGGCGGATGGTTTCGCCGTTCATCATGGTGTTCTCGGCCAGGTGCCGCACCATGCGGCCGAACTCGGAGGGCTCGCCGAAGCGCTGGGGGAAGGGGATGCTGGAGGCCAGCGATTGCTTGTACTCCTCGCTCAGCGTGCCGATGGCCAGCGGCGTCTCGAAAAGCCCGGGCGCGATGGTTAAAACCCGCACGCCGTCGCGCGCCAGGTCGCGGGCGATAGGCAGCGTCATGCCGATGACGCCGCCCTTGGAGGCGGCATAGGCCGACTGGCCGACCTGGCCCTCGTAGCCGGCGATCGAGGCCGTATTGACGATGACGCCGCGTTCGTTGTCCTTGAGCGGCTCGAGCGCACACATGGTGGCGGCGGCCAGGCGGATGCAATTGAAAGTGCCGACCAGATTTATGCGGATGATGCGTTCCCAGTCGGCCAGGGGATGGGGCTCGCCCCGGTTGACGGTCTTGCTGGCGATGGCGGTGCCGGCGCAGTTAACGAGAATTCGGGCCGGGCCGTGGGCCGCCGCGGCGGCGGCCAGCGCCGCCTTGACGTCGTCCTCGCTAGCCACGTCGCACTTGTGGAAAGTGCCGCCGACCTCTTCGGCAACCTGGTTGCCCAGATCCTCGTTGATGTCGATCAGCGCCACCTTGGCGCCGCCCGCCACCAGCTCCCGCGCCGTGCCGGCACCCAAACCCGATGCCCCGCCGGTGATGACGGCGGCTTGCCCCGAAATGTCCATACGCGCGTGCTCCTGATTCCTTGAGTCGTGAAACTAGTCTTCTTCCAGCCAGCGCTCGATTTCGTGGCGCTGGATCTTGCCCGTGGTGCTGCGCGGCAGCTCGTCCAGCGCCACGAAGCGGATCTCCTTGGGCTGCTTGTAGCCGGCCAGTTCGCGCCGGCAGGCGGCCTTGAGCTCGTCGGCCCCCAGGCCCTCGTCGTTGCGGGCCACGAAAGCCACCGGCACCTCGCCCCATTTGGCGTCGGCCCGGCGCACCACCACGGCGTCGTCGACGCGGCCGTCGGCCAGCAGCACGCGTTCGATCTCGGCCGGGTAGATGTTCTCGCCGCCCGACTTGATCAGGTACTTGGCGCGGTCGACGAAATCGAGGCTGCCGTCGGGGTTGCGCACGAACATGTCGCTCATGTGGAACCAGCCGCCGCGGAAGTCCTCGGCGTTGGCTTGCGCGTTGTTCCAGTAGCCGCTGAAAAGACACGGGGTGCGCAGCGCCGCCTCGCCCGGCGTGCCGTCGGGCACGTCGTTGTCGTCGGCGTCGACCAGGCGCAACAAGGTCAGGGAATTTTGCTTCTTCGCCAGGTTTTCCGGCACCTCGCCCACGGCCAGCAGCGAGGCCGTGGCTGGCGGCAGTCCGGTTTCGGTGGAGCCGAAGGTGTTGACGTAGGGGGCATCCAGAAGCCGGGTGATCTCGGCGATCTGGTGGCGCGGCACCAGGTCGGCCATGGCGCCGCAGGTCTTGATGCCGCGGGGCAAGGTGTTGCGGCGCTTTAGCTCGTCGATCAGGGGCTCGATCATGCCCGGCATCAGAACCAGCCAGCCCAGCTCCTCGGCCGCCACGACATCTGCCAGGGCGGCCGGATCGAAGCCGTCCATAACGATGATCTTGCCGCCGCGGATCAGCGATCCCAGCCCGGGATCGGTCGACACCATGTGGAAGAAGGGGGCCCAGGCGACGTAGGTGTCGTCGGCTTCCACGCCCATGTCCATGGACATCAGTTGGGCCCGGGCGATGGCCGCACGGTGGCTGATGACGGCACCCTTGGGCAGCCCCGTGGTGCCGCTGGTATAGAGTATTGTCAGGCCGTCCTCGGGATCGACCTCGGCCATGGCCTCGGGCTCGTGATCGGGGGCGCCGTCGAGTAGCGCCTCGTAGGCCGGGCCCAACTCCAGCACCTCGTCGATGCCGTGCTCGATGCGCGCCGCCACCTCGGCGAAGCGGGGCGAGACGATGAGCAGCCTGGGCGTCGTCAGGCGCAGGCAATGCACCAGCTCGGGGTCGGCCAGCCGCCAGTTCTGGCAGGCCACGATGGCCCCCAGCTTGGCCGCGGCGCACTCGGTTTCGAGGTATTCGGCGCGATTCTCGGCCAGCAGCGCCAGACGCTCGCCGCGCCCGATGCCGCGGGCGGCGAGCACATGGGCCAGGCGGTTGACGCGGGCGTTGAAGGCAGCGTAGCTGAGTTCACGCCTGCCCTCGACGATGGCGATGGCGTCGGGCCGAAGCTTGGCCTGCATCGCCACCAGGGCCCCGACGGTGACGGCGCCGGCGCCCCGGGTCAGGGCGGGGATGTCGGGATCGTTCTGGTTCATGGCCGCAATGAAGCACACTCGGCGGCTGATCGCGAGTCCGGCAGGCGCGCCTGGGGGGTTGGACGGGCGCTTTGGGCGATCTACCTTGGAGGGAGGCGAGGGCGATGGAGCCTCGTGCGAAAACACAGGGGGGAGAACCCATGCCGATGATCGAATTCAGCCGCCCCAACGGCGGCACCACCAAGGGCTATCAGTCGCTGGCCGGAGAGGGCCGGCCCGGCGTCATCGTGATCCAGGAATGGTGGGGCCTCAACGACCAGATGTGCGGCATTGCCGACCGCTTCGCCCGGGCCGGCTACAACGCGCTGGCGCCGGACCTCTACGAGGGCCGGGTGACGCAGGAGCCCGACGAGGCCAACCACATGATGAGCGGCCTCGACTTTCCCGGCGCCACTCACGAGGACATCCGCGGCGCGGCGCAGCACCTGTTGGGCAGTTCGTCGGCCGTGGCGGCGATGGGCTTTTGCATGGGCGGCGCGCTGACTATCGCCGCCGCCGTGCACCTGCCCGAGGTGGCGGCGGCGGTTTGCTATTACGGCATCCCGCCGGCCGAGTTCGCGGCGCCCGGCGACGTGCGAGTGCCCATGCAATGCCACTTCGCCAATGAAGACGACTGGTGCACGCCGACCGCCGTCGACGAATTGGAGGCCGCCCTGGCCGCCGCCGGCGCCGATTACGAGATCCACCGCTACGACGCCAAGCACGCCTTCTGCAACGAACAGAGCGTCGATGCCTATGACGCGGCCAGCGCCAATCTTTCCTGGCAGCGCATGATGGATTTCCTCGAGGCCAAGCTTTGATCCTGTCCAGCCCTTCCGCCACCTAATGGCGGTTTCCATGCAGCGCCGGGTCTGGCGGCTGGCGCTGCCGCTGATCGCCACCAATGTTTCGGTGCCGCTGCTGGGTGCCGTCGACACCGCCGTGGTGGGGCACATGGACGATCCCCGGCACCTCGGTGCGGTGGCCGTCGGCGCCTTCATCTTCACGGCGCTTTACTGGGGGTTCGGCTTTCTGCGTATGACCACCACCGGCCTGGCGGCCCAGGCCTCAGGCGCGGACGATGGCGATGAGATCCGCGCCGTGCTGCTGCGCGCACTGGCGCTGGCGCTGCTGCTCGGCGTCGGTTTGATCGCGCTGCAACTACCGCTTTCCTGGCTCACGCTCGAGCTCATGCAGCCCAGTTCCGAAGTGCGCGAGCTGGGTGGCGATTATTTCGGCATCCGCATCTGGAGCGCCCCGGCGGTGCTGACCGGCTACGTTTTCGTCGGCTGGTTCCTGGGCGTACAAAAGCCCACGGCCGGGCTGATCGTCGGCCTGGCCATGAACGGCCTCAACATCGTCTTGGATCTTTGGTTCGTGATGGGCCTGGGCTGGGGCGTGGCCGGCGTGGCCTGGGCCACGCTGATCGCCGAGGTCGGGGGACTGGTGCTCTGGCTCTGGCTGCTCGGCCGCGAGCTCCCGCGCCTGGGCGGGCGCTGGCGTCTGGCGGCACTCAGGGACAGCGAACTCGGCCGCATGGTGCGCATCAACGGCAACATCTTCCTGCGCACGCTGTGTCTGGTCGGCGCCTTCTACACCTTCACCTCCATGGGCGCGCGCCAGGGCAACGTGGTGCTGGCGGCCAACGCCGTGCTGTTCAACTTCCTGGCCTTCGCGGCCCACGCGCTGGATGGTTTCGCCCATGCCACCGAGGCCCTGGCCGGCGAGGCACTGGGCGAGCGCAACCGCCCGGCCTTCCGGTCCGTGGTGGTCACGGCCGGTGGCTGGGCCCTGGTTTTCGCGGCCGGATTTTCCCTGGTCTATGGCTTCTTCGGCAGCCACCTGGTGGCGTTGCTCACCGACATCGCCGAGGTTCGCGCCACGGCGGAGGTCTATCTGCCCTGGGTCGTGGCGGTGCCGCTGATTTCGGTCTGGAGCTTCCAGCTCGACGGCATTTTCATCGGCGCCACGCGTAGCCGCGTGCTACGCAATTCGATGTTTCTCTCGGTGCTGGTCTACGCTGGCGCCGTGGCGCTGTTTGTGGCGAATTGGCAAAA
>JASLXG010000205.1 GCA_030740435.1 Alphaproteobacteria bacterium
GCCGCTGATTTCGGTCTGGAGCTTCCAGCTCGACGGCATTTTCATCGGCGCCACGCGTAGCCGCGTGCTACGCAATTCGATGTTTCTCTCGGTGCTGGTCTACGCTGGCGCCGTGGCGCTGTTTGTGGCGAATTGGCAAAACCACGGGCTTTGGCTGGCTCTGATGATACTGTTTACCGCCCGTGCGCTGACGCTGGCTGCCGCCTATCCCAGGCTGGAGCGATCGGTTTCCGGAGATTAGCCCGGAGGCTTGGCGGCCACCGCCTCGATCTCGATCTGCCAGCCCGGATCGGCCAGCGCCGCCACCACCAGAACCGACGAGGCGACGCGCAACTCACCCAGGGTTTCGTCCTTGATGCGGCGCATGGTGCCGAGCTGGGCGGCGTCGGTCAGGTAAATGCGCAACATGACGAGATCGCCAAGCCCCATGCCGGCCGCCGCCAGGGCGCGCCCAAGGTTACGCCAGGCCAGGGCGCACTGTTCGGCGAAGCTTTCAGAGACCGTGCCATCGTCGGCCATGCCCAACTGCCCCGAGACGAACAGCAGCCGATTCCCGGCCGCCACTTCCAGGGCATCGGCATAGGTCGCGAAACCCTCGAGTGCCGGGTTGGTGTTGTGGTGGCGCGGGCCTTTCGCCTGAGGCATGGCCAAATCCTTATGCCGTTGCTGGGACCAGCGGCCGGCAGCCGCTTGACGTGACTTCCACGCTTTCGCCGAGCGCCATGGCGGAGCGGCTTTCCCCGTCGACCAGCGCCGCCTCGAGATAAAGCACCATGCCGGCCTCAATGAGGAGCGACGAGCCCATCACGATGGTCGGCCAATCGGCCGCCGCCGGGGCGTAGGTGGCGCCCAGGCCGTGGCCGCAGGTGGTCAGGGCGGCGCCGTCCAGGCCGGCCCCATCAGCCACCCCACGGTAGGCCGCCACTAGGTCGCCGAGCGCCGCCCCCGGGCGGCAGGCCGCGGTGATTTCCGCCAGGGCTTCCTGGCAGGTATCAAATAGGCGCTGCAGGCGGGGCTCGGCCGGGCCGACGAATATCGAGGCCGCCAGGCTGGCGTGATAGCGTAGATAAACGCCCGAGAGACAGAGCTGCAGGCGGTCGCGTTCAGCCAGATGGCGCCGGCCCGTGTGGTAGGCCAGCAGCGCCCCGTCGCCCGAGCCGATGGCCCACTCGGTGGCCGATGTCTGGCCGCCGCCCTGGTAGACGGCGCCTTGCATGGCGGCCAGGATATCGCCCTCATAGGCACCGGGCCGGGCCAACTCGCGGCCCCGGGCAAGAGCCTGGTAGGCCAGCCCGGCGGCCCGGCCGACGATCTCGAGCTCGGCCGCGCTTTTCACCAGGCGCAGCCTGTCGATCAGGTGGCCGGCCGCTTCGAGGTGGCAAAAACCCTGGCAGGCCGTCGCCAGGTGCCGCCAGACCTGGGCCGTCATGCCGCAGCAATCGGTCTCGACGCCGAGGCGTCGGCCGGCGCAGCCGTAATCCTCGAGCATGGCGCGCAGGTCCTCGCCGGGCCGGGCCTCGGGGCCGTCGGACCAATAGCGCACGTCCTCAATGACCGAAGTGAAACGGGCCTGGCGCACGTCGGGCAGGCGGCAGAGTAGCCCCATGCGGCCGTCGGCACCCAAATAGAGGCAATGGAAGTAGGTGTGGGCGCCGGTATCGTAGCCTGACAGGTAATAGCGGCTTTCCTGTTTGAACAGCAGCAGACCGTCGAGGCCGCCGGCACGCATGGCTTGAACCGCGCGGCCGCGGCGGGCCGCCAATTCGCTTTCGCGGAAATGCAGGACGGGCGGTGCCATCAGTTGACGATCAGCTTCCAGTCGGCCGCCGAGAGCCGCTGGCAGGCGCCCTCGCCGACCACGACGGTCTCGCCCAAGGACATCGCCGTGGCGGCTTCGCTGTCGAGCAGGATCATGTGCAGGAAAATCACCATATGGGGCTGGATCTCGACGGGATTGCCGGAAAACAGCATGGGGTAGTCCATCCAACTGGCGCCGAAGGTGGCGCCCAGGCTGTAGCCGCAGGCCTTGAGCCGGCAGTTCTCGAAGCCCGCTTTGTCGAAGACCTGGGCCTGGGCATCGAAGACCTGGCCGAAGGTCTGGCCCGGCCGGCAGGCCTGCTGGCAGGCCGTAAGCGCGGCGACGCAGGCCTCATGCATGCTGAGCTGGTAGTCGCTGGCGCCGCCGGTCAGGATGGTGCGCATTAGGGCGGCATGGTAATGGCGATAGGCGCCGGCAAACTCGAGCTGCATCTGGTCGTTCGGATCCAGTTTGCGATAGCCCGAATAGCCCCGCACCATCAGCGCGCCGGGGCCCGATCCGGCGACCATGCCGTTGGGATAGTCACCGCCACCACGAAACAGCGCACCCTGCATGGCACCGACGATGTCGCCCTCATAGGCACCAGAGAGACAGAGCCGGGCCGCCGCGGCCAGGGACAAGTCGGCCAGTTCGGCGGCTCGGCGGGCGCAAGCGATCTCGGCCGGGCTCTTGATCAGGCGAAGTTCGCTGACCAGGTCACTGGCGTCGACCAGCTGGCAGAAACCGTCAAGGCCGGCCTGGATTTGCTGCCAGCGGGTCGCGGTCATGCCCCAGGCATTGAGTTCGATGCCCAGGCGCCGGCCCCGGCAGCCGGCGCCCTCGAGTAGCGACGCGAGTTCGGCAACCGGGTCGGCGTCCTCGGTTTCCTGCCACGTCCGAATATCTTCAATGCTTGACGTGAGCTCGGCCTGCAGGCGCTCACGCTGGCGCGTCAACAGGGTGGCGGCGCCCTCGGGCAACAACAGCAGGCACTGGAAGGCGACATAGCCGGTGGTGTCGTAGCCCATCAGATAGTACAGGCTTTCCTGTTGAAAGAGCAGCAGACCATCCAGGTTGCGCGTGGCCATGGCGGCCCTTGCCGCAGTTTGGCGTCGGCTCATCTCAGCCGCGGAGAATTCCCCCACCGTAGCTTCACCCGACACGGCAGACCTCGAGCATGGCCAGCAGGTAGATTCTGATCATATCGAGATAGTCCGGCACATCGACGCGCTCGTCGGGCATGGTGTTGTAACGCCCGCCCGGGCCGCAGACGATGCCCGCCATGCCGGCCTTGTGCAGCAGGTGGGCGGCGTCGGTGCCGTAATAACAATAAGGCTTGATCGGCCCTTGTGGCTGGGCCTGGCCGCGCACCTGGCGGTAGGCTTCGCCGACGGCTTGCACCACGGGCGAGGTGTGTGCCGCCTCGAAGGGCAGCATGGTGGGACGAAGGCCGTCGTGTTCCTTGGTCAGGACCGCCCGCAGTCCGGGGAACTCGGCCTCCAATTCATCGAGCAGGCGGCGAACGTCGGCCAGCACGCTTTCTTCGCTCTGACTGGGGGCATAGCGCGCCGTGCCGACGAGGCGGGCATAGTCGGCCACCTGCGGCGGTCGCCAGTCGTGAAAGTCTTGCGTCAGCGAGCCGCGCACAACGCCGACGTTGGCGCGATTTACCGCCAAGTGGTCGTCGTTGGTGGCTCCACTGAAGGTCATGGCGTCGAGCCGGGGGATCAGCGCCGAGGCGGCAAGCACGGCATCGACGCCTTCCTCGCGCTTGGAGACGTGGCGGGTGATGCCGTGAAGCTCGACGACGAAATTAAAGGCCCCGGCGTGCAACGTCAGGCCATTGAGGTCGGTGGGTTCGGCGTTGATGAAATAATCGGTCCGGACGCCATCTTCGATGGCCTTCAGGGTGCCGACGCCGCCCTGCAGTTCGCCGATCACGTACTCCAAAACAACGTCGCCCTGCAACTGGACGCCGTTGTCGATCAGGGTCTTGAGGGCGCTGAAATAGGCGGCGTCACCGGCCTTCATGTTGGAAACCCCGATGCCGTAGATGAATTCGCTGTCGTACTTGCCGCCCCAAGGATCGATGGTCCAGTCGTCGGTCGCCGGGTTGGTGTCGAGGTGGCCGTTGAACATCAAGCTCGAGCCGCCGCCAGCGCCGCCCGGCCAGCGGCCGACCGCGTTGAGACGCCCCTCCGTGACCTCGGTGAGCGCCACATCGAGACCCAACGAGGTCATGTTGTCGGCCATGAAGCGGGCCAGCTCGCCCTCGCCCGGGGTGCCGCTGTAGCTCTTGAAGCGCACCATGGCGGCCAGAAACTCGAGGGCCTGATGTTCGTCGATCGCCGCCAGCAATTGTTCGCTCATGCCCACCTCCTGCGAATATGCCAGGCTCCGTTGACGGGAGCCTCAGCAGAGTCGTATCATATTTCAGACCTCGTTCCATATACTGGAACACATTGGAATCGCTGAAATGAGCTCGCTTACCGCCGGCATCGACATCCTCCAGTGCTTTTCCTCGGAACGTCCCGAGTTGCGGGTCTCCGACGTGGCCCGCCAACTCGGCGTTCCCAAGAGCACGATATCGCGCCTGATGAAGGACATGCTGCGCCATGGCCTGGTGGAGCAGGACCAGAGCACGCGGCGCTATCGGCCCGGTCCCCTGGCCTTCCGCCTGGGCACCCTCTACCAGGCCCATTTGAAAATTCTCGACCTGGTCGATGCGGCGGTGGCGGCGCTGGTCGAGAAGTTCGGCCTGACCGGCTACATCGGCGTCCTCAACGGATCCGACGTGGTCATCCTGCGGGTCCGCCAGGGCTCCTATCCGGTGCGCTTCGTGCTGGAGCCCGGTTATCGCGTGCCGGCTTTCACCACCGCCATCGGCAAGGCGCTGCTCTGCCGCTTTGATGACGAGGCCGTACGCGACATGCATCCCCCGATCCTGCACTACGACGTCACCGACTTTTCCACCACGGTGGAGCGCTTGATCGAGGAATTGGCGGAGGCCCGGCAAAGGCGTTGGACCAAGGCCGTGGAGACCACGTTTGCCGGTTTCGGCGCCATTGCCGTAGCCGTCGGCGGCATGGACGGGCAGCAGCCCGTGGCTTTTTGTCTGTCCTACCCGACCAACGCCACCTTCGAAGAGCAGTACGACGACATGGTCGAGCATCTGACGGCGCAGGCCTCGCGCATCGGCCTGTTGTCCCACGACAGCTTCTGGACGCAACCCCGTGACGTCGCCCCGGGGCAAGATCGCAATCACGCCTGGCCGGTTCTGCCGGCCAAAACAATAATCAGCAAAACAGCACTCGAAAGGGAGGAAGAAACATGACTAAGAAATTTACCAGCAACCCCATCAGCCGCCGGAAATTCCTGGACTATTCCGCCGGCGGCGGAGCCGGTCTGGCGGCCATGATGGCGATGAGCGGTGTTCCCGCCTTCGCCGCCGCCAATGAACTGCGCATTCTGTTCGCCGGGGGCACCTGGCATAAATGGTTCAATGATTCCTTTGGCGTTCCCTTCGAGAAGAAGACCGGGGCCAAGCTGATCTGGAAAAAGGGCATGCGCTTCGAGCCCATGATCATCGCCCAGCGGCGCCGGCCGCAGTGGGACCTGATCCACCAGAATCAGAACTTCTCGAGCCAACTCGGTGCCTTGGACGCCCTGGTCAAGTGGGAGGAAAGCCGCATACCCAATCTCAAGGACGTACATCCGGCGTTTCGCTATCCCTTCCTCGCCGGCAAGATCCACACGCCCTATGGCCTGGCCGTCAACACCAAGCGCATCAAGCGGCCGATCACCAGTTGGAACGATCTCTGGGATCCCGAGTTCGCCGGCAAGGTGGCCTTCCCGAAATGGACCTGGATGGGCCAGGAGGTCTTCCACGCCATCAACCAGCTCAACGGCGGAGCGTCCGACAACGTCGATCCCGGCATCAAGAAGCTGGCGGCACTTTACAAGGACAACAAATCCCAGACCATCAACAACGTCGAGCACTCCCACCAGATGTTGCTTTCGGAAGAGGTCTGGATAGCGCCGCACTTCGGGGCGCGCATCGAAAAGGCGGCCAAGGCCGGTGCCCCGGTCGAGTTCGTGGTACCCAAGGAAGGTGGGCTGAGCTTCATCTTCAACACCGCCATCGTCAGCCATCGGCCCAAGGACAGCGAGGAATTGGCCCACAAATTCGTCGATAACACGCTGGACCCGGAGAACCAGATCGCCTTCTCGCGGCTGACCGGCTACCCGCCGACCAACCGTGTGGCCATGGCCAACCTGCCGGCCGACCTCAAGAAGCTGGAAATGACCGAGGCCGAGCTCTCGGCGTTCGGCGGTATCCAGCGGGAATTCGACTACATGGCCATGTTCATGTTCCGCGATCAGATCAAGACCCGTTGGGACAAGGAGGTGACGGGCAGCTAGTCCGGCATAGCCCCCCCCAGAGGACGGCTATGTCCAAACCAATCCTGCAGCTGAGAGGCGTGCTCAAGAAATATGGCGCGACTCTCGGCGTCGGACCCGTCGATTTCGACGTCGAGGAGAGTGAGTTCCTCACCCTCCTGGGGCCGTCGGGTTGTGGCAAGACGACGACGCTGCACATCATCGCCGGGCTGATGTTCCCCAATTCCGGCACCGTCACGCTTGGCGGTCGGGAAATCACCGGCCTCGATCCCCAACACCGGGACATGGGACTGGTGTTCCAGAACTACGCTTTGTTCCCCCACAAATCGATTTTCGACAACGTCGCCTTTGGGCTGCGCATGCGCAAGGTGGCGCGTGACGATATCAGGGAACGCGTCATCGCGATGCTCGAACTGGTCGGCCTGCCCGGGGTCGACGGGCGCTATCCCGACCAGCTCAGCGGCGGCCAGCGCCAGCGCGTGGCCCTGGCCCGGGCGTTGGTCATCGAGCCCACGCTGCTGCTGCTCGACGAGCCGCTTTCGAACCTCGACGCCGTGCTGCGCAAGCGCATGCGGATTGATCTCAGGGATCTGCAGCAGCGTCTCGGCATCGCCACGGTCTTCGTCACCCACGACCAGGACGAAGCCTTCGAGATGTCCGACCGGGTGGTGCTGCTCAACGAAGGCCATATCGAGCAGATCGGGGCGCCCGAGGAGCTTTACGACAATCCCGTCACCCGCTTTGCCGCCGAGTTCATCGGCGACACAAATCTCATCGCCGGCACCGTGGCCGCCCTCAACGGCGCCAAGGTCACGGTCGATGCCAGCCTGGGAAAGCGCCATGAGGGCCAGGCCGTGGCCGGCGAATTCGAGATCGGCGACAGGGTCTATCTCATGGTGCGGCCCGAACGGGTGGAGGTTGCCCTGGAGCATGGCACCGAGGCAAGCGGCATCGAGGCGGCGGTGACCAAGCGGGTCTTTTCCGGCGATCTCATAAGCTTCAGGCTCCGTACCACCAGCGGCGACGAACTGGTCTGCACCAAACCCAGCCTGCCGCGGTACCGCGACATTCCCGCCGACGCCACGGTTTGGGTCAGCCTGCCCGATTGCCGGGTGCTGCCCAGGGAGGATTGAGCGTGGAAGGCAGCGGCAGATACGCCATCGCCATGTTCGCGCCGATCACGGTGCTTTATCTGATATTTCTGATCGCGCCGATCAGCTTTTTCCTGGCCATGAGCGTGTTCAAGTATTCGCCCCTCGAGCTCTACGTGGTGACCGTGACCGGCGACAACTTCTTGCGCCTGTTGGGCGACGACTACTACCGGGCAATCATCTTTCGCACCCTCAAGATTGCCGGCCTGACGGCGCTTTTCAGCTTGCTGCTGGGCTATCCCCTGGCCTACTTCCTGGCGCGGACGCAAAGCGTCTGGCGCGGCGTCCTGATGTTCCTGGTGATCGCACCGCTGATGACCGGCGTCATCGTGCGCACCTACGGCTGGATCGTGCTGCTGGGCAGGCAGGGCACGGTCAATCAGGTTCTGCAATGGACCGGCCTGGTGGATGCTCCGGTCAAGATCCTCGAGACCGAGTTGGCGGTGCTGGTGGCGCTGGTGCACATCCTCATGCCCTACATGGTGTTTCCCCTGTTCTCGTCGCTGGCCAGCCAGGACCCCAACGTCGAGAAAGCGGCCGCCACGCTGGGCGCCGGCAGACTGCGCACCTTCATCGAAGTGACGCTGCCCTTGAGCCGCTCGGGCATTCTGATGGGTTCGGCCCTGGTCTTCACGCTAACCGCCGGTGCCGTGGTGACGCCCGAGTTGTTGGGCGGCAAGGAAGTCCGCATGCTGGGCCAGATGATCTACGAGCTGGTGCTGACCATCCTCAATTGGCCCTTCGCCTCGGCCATCGCCTCGATCCTGGTGCTCTGCCAGTTCTCCATCATCTTCCTCTATTTCCGTGGGGGGCGGAACCGTGCAGCTTGACGAAACCGAAGTGCCGCCGCCGGCCGCCACAGGTCACCGCAGGGGCAGCCTGGCCGAACGCTCGGAGCGCTCGCGGCGCTGGAGCGGGGCCCCAGTCCGGCGCCTGGCCATGGGCAGCTACATCACCGCCATCTATTTCTTTTTGTTGGCGCCGATCCTGATCGTCGTCTTCACGTCTTTCAATCCGACCGAAGCCAACGTCTTTCCGCCGCGCGGATTTTCGCTGCGCTGGTACGGCGTTTTCCTGGAAAGCTCGGGCTTCGTCGACGCCTTCAAATTCAGCCTCTGGCTGGGGCTGGTATCGGCCGTCGGCGCCACCGTCATCGGTTTTCTCTCGGCCTACGGCATCGTCCGTTTGCTCGGCAAGCGCCGCGAAGTGGGCCAGTCCCTGGCGCTCCTGCCGATCATGATTCCCCATATCTTGATCAGCATTTCGTTGCTGCTGGCACTCACCGTGGTGCCCTTCCCCGAGCTCGGCGGCCTCATCTTCGGCCACATCATGATCTGCCTGCCCTTCACCATCGCCGGCATCATCGCCAGCCTCGAGGGCGTCGATCTGCAGCTCGAACTGGCCGCCAGGACGCTGGGGGCATCGCGCTTGCGCACCATGGTCGAGGTGGTCATTCCGCTGGCTGCGCCTGGCATGCTGTCGGCCCTGATCTTCGCATTCATCGTCTCCTTCGGCGACGTCTACATCTCGCTCTTCCTCTCGGGACCCGGGCGCACCACGTTGCCCATCGAAATCTTCTCCTACATGCAATGGGAGACGACGCCCGTGGTGGCGGCGATCACCACCGTACAGATCCTGCTCATCGTGGTCCTGGGCCTGGTCATCGAGCGCCTGGTGGGGCTGCGGAAAATCCTGCGCGTCTAGTACCGGCGCCGTACAAGACAAAGAGACGAGGCAGAGAACATGGAAAAAATCGAAATCGGCACGGCAGTCTCCGAAGCGGTGGGGATCAGCAAGGGAGATCTGAGAATCGGCGACATGCCCGACGGCGAGCCCATTGCCATTCCCGTCATCATCGCGCGTGGCAAAGGCCAGGGGCCTGTGCTGTGGCTCAATGGCTGCGTCCACGGCGACGAATATTGCGGCTCCTACATCATCCACGAAGTGATGCGGAACCTGAAGCCCGAGGACATGAGCGGCACCGTCGTGGCCCTGCCTTTCCTCAATCTCACGGGCAGCCATGTGGTGCATCGCATGAGCCCCTTCGAGAGCTTCAGCCACGGCGATCTCAACCGCTGCTTTCCCGGCAACCCGGGCGGCTCGCTGACCGACCAGATGGCCCATGCCATCTACAGCCAGCTCAAGGCCCACGCCGATTACCTGATCGATTTCCACACCGCGCTGACCAGCGACACACGCTGGGCGCTTTATGCCAACGCCGACGGCGAGGTGGGCAAGAAGGCCGAGGGCCTGGCCCGGGCCTTCGGCATCAAGCACACGCTCCCCGCCCCCACCGACATCCTGGGCGGCTCGGCCCTGATGACGGCCGCCGCCGACGGCATCCCGAGCTACATCGTCGAGGCTGGCGGCCTGGGGCCGGCCTTCGACCGCGAGACCGTGCTGGAAGGAGCGGAGCGCCTGCAAAACGTGCTGCGCCATCTGGACATGCTGCCGGGCGAGGTCACGGATTACGGGCCGCTTACCTACTTCTCCAATTTCGCCTGGGTCAACTCGACCCGCGGCGGCCTCTTCCAGGCTGCCGTGCGCTGCGGCGATGCCATCGAGGAAGGCACCCTGATCGGCCGTTTCTACGACGTCTTCGGCGATCTGGTGGAGGAAAAGCTAAGCCCCTACGCCGGCATCGTGCTGGCCGTGAGCGTGGGACCGTTGATGCCATCGGGCGACATCCTGGTGCATATCGGCCTGGATCCCAAAGAGGTCTGAACAGATGAAGAAAATCTCAATCGGTACGGCAACATCCCAGGCCAACAGCATCGCCAAGGGGCATCTCAGGGTCGGCGACCTGCCTGATGGCAGGCCGGTGCAAATTCCGGTGATGATCGCCCAAGGCAGCAAGGAGGGGCCGACGCTGTGGCTGCATGGCTGCGTGCACGGCAACGAATACTGCGGCACCTACGTCATTCACGAACTTTTCCGCGGCCTCGATCCAGGGGCCCTTTCCGGCACCGTGGTGGCGCTGCCCATCCTCAACCTCACGGCCTTTCGCAAAAAGCAGCGTGTCAGCCCCTTCGAGGGCTACGGCGGCAGCGATCTCAACCGGGTTTTCCCGGGCAAGCCGGACGGCTCGCTGACCGAGCAGATGGCCCACGCCATCTACAGCCAACTCAAACAGCACGCCGATTGCCTGGTCGATTTCCACACCGCCATGACGCCGGACGTGAAGTGGGCGCTTTATGCCGATGCCGAGGGCGAGGTGGGTACGAAGTCCGAGGCCATGGCCCGGGCCTTCGGCTTCAAGAGCACGCTGCCGGCACCGATGGATATCCTCGCCGGTTCGGCCCTGATGACGGCGGCCAAGGACGGTATTCCCAGCTACCTTATCGAGGCCGGTGGCAAGGGCCCGGCCTTCTCGCCCGAATTGGTGGCCGATTGTTGCGAACGCCTGCGCAACGTACTGCGCCAGGTGGGGCTGCTGGAAGGCCCGGTCACGGATTACGGGCCGCTCAACTATTTTTCCAACTTCGCCTGGGTCAACTCGACCAGGGGTGGGCTCTTTCAACCCGCCGTGCGCTGTGGCGACCTGCTTGAGGAAGGCACCGTGCTGGGCCACTATTTCGATCTCTACGGCGAGCCCGATGGCGAAGCCTTAAGCCCCCACCCCGGCATCGTGCTGGCCATAAACGCCGGCCCCCTGATGCCCAACGGCATGACCATGGTCCATATCGGGCTAGATCCCAGGGAGGTCTGAGATGGCCGCAACAGTAGCCGTGGTTGGCGGGCAATTGATCGACGGTACGGGCACCGAGCCGCTGGCCGATGCCCTGGTGTTGATCGAGGACGGCAACATCAGTTATGCCGGGCCCAAGTCCGGCAAGAAACTGCCTAAGGCAGCCGAGATTGTCGAGGCCGACGGCGCCAGCGTGCTGCCCGGCCTGATGGACGTCCACGTCCACATATCCATGTCCGCGCCCAACGACCTCGTACAAGAAGTGATCGCCCGGCCCATCGGCGAGGCCGCCTTCGAGGTTTCGCGCAATCTGATCGACACGGTGGCCGCCGGCGTCACCACCATCCGCACCGTCGGCGACTTGGCGCATCTCGATATCGCGGCCCGCAACGCCATCAACTCGGGCCGCCTGATCGGCCCCCGGGTGCACCCTTGCGGCATGGGCCTGACGGCGACCGGCGGCCACGGTCAGATCATGCCGTGTTGGCTGAAGCAGGACCACGGCGAGATCTGCGACGTGGTCGACGGCCCCGATGCCGTGCGGGCCGGTATCAGGCGCCAGGCCCGGGCCGGCGCCACCTGGATCAAGCTCTTTCAGACCGGCGGCGTGGTCGATCCCCACGGCCGTCTCGACGCAGAAGAATTCTCGCCCGACGAATTCTCCGTGGCCCTGGAGACGGCGAATATGATGGCGCTGCCAGTGGCGGTGCACGCCCACAACAAGCCCGCCATTCTGCGCTGCATTGAAGCCGGCGTAAGCTCCATCGAACACGGCATGCACTTCGACGAGGAATGCGCCGAAAAGGCCCGCGCCTCGGGCACCTTCCTGGTGCCGACGCTGACCGTGATGGACCGCATCCTGGTCTATGGGGCGCAGGTGGGGTTGGCCGAATTCATGATCGAGAACGTCCGCGAGCGCACCTCGAAGCACCACGAATACGTCAAGCACGCCCATTCCATCGGGGCCAACATCGCTTCGGGCACCGATGCCGGATCGCTGCTGACGCCGCATGGCTCGGCCGGGCGCGAGATCGTGCAGCTTGTCAAATGCGGTCTCAGCGTGCTCGAGGCCATCCAGGTGGCGACCCAGAACACGGCCAGGCTGTTGCGGGTGGAGGACCGGACAGGCACGCTGGCGGCCGGCAAGCTGGGCGATCTGATCGTCGTCGAGGGCGATGTCGCGGCCGACCCCAGCCTGCTGGAATCCGCGGGCAACATGCGCCGGGTGCTGATCGGAGGCCGTTTGGTAGCGGCCGGTGGCAAGGCGCTGCCGCACTGAAACAACCGAGAGGAAGGGTTTGCCATGTCCGTACGCTTGGATGAAATCACCTGGATGCGGGCGGCCGAGATCGTTGAGCAGGATCCCGACGTGGTGGTCATCCTGCCGGTCGGCTCGACCGAGCAGCACGGCCCCCACCTGCCGCTGGGCACCGATGCGATCAACGTCGACCACCTCTGTACCAAAGCCGCTGAAAATCAGGGCGGCGCGCTGGTGGCGCCCTGCGTGCGCTATGGCGTCTCGCACAACCACATCGATTTCCCGGGCTCGGTGACGCTCGAGCCCGAGACCCTAATCGCCCTTACCCTCGATATCCTGCGCAGCCTCTACCACAATGGCTTTCGCCGCTTTCTCATCGTCAACGGCCACGGCGGCAACAACGACACCATCGACGTGGCCGCCATCAAGGCGCGCAAGGTGATGGCTGATGCGGTGATCGGGCACACCTATTCCGGGGCGCTCTCGACCCGGGCGGCAAGCGAGGTCTGCGAATCGGGTATTCATTATCACGCCGACGAGGGCGAGACTTCCAAGACCCTGGCGATTCGGCCCGACCTGGTGCAGATGGACAAGATCGAGCGCGTCGTCACGCCTTACTTCGAGAACTACTACAAACGCTATTACGCCAAGGGCGGCGAGATGGTGGGAGTTGTGACCTACGGCCTGCCGCCGACCATCTGCCTCACGCCCTCGGGTATCATGGGAGACGCCAGCCTGGCCACCCTGGAGAAGGGCGAGCGCATCGTCGAGGGCTATCTCGAGCTGCTGGGGGCGGTGATCGAGGACGTCAGGAACCTGGAAAAAGCCAAACCGGTGCGTTAACGGAGGAAACGAAAATGGCAAAAGCAAGAGCCTTGCAGGTCGGCACGGCCGTGGCCCGGCGGGGCCGCTGGACGAAGGGCGAGCTGGTGCTGGGGCACTATCCCGACGCCCCCATAACGACGCCGGTCAACATCATGTGCGGCGCCAAGCCGGGGCCCGTGCTGTGGGTCCAGGCCTGCATCCATGGCACCGAGGTGGGTGGCGCCATGGGCCTCTTGCGGCTTTTCAAAAAGCTCGACCCTGCCAAGATGAGCGGCACCATCATCGCCATCATGGCCACCAACCCCACGGCCTTTCGCGGCTTTGCCCGCAACACGCCGCTGGACGGCGAGAATTTGAACCGGCTCTTTCCCGGCGATGCCAAGGGCCCCCATTCGCGCCAGGCAGCCCACACGCTCTTCAAGACCGCGATGGCCGTGTCGGACGCCATGATCGATCTGCATTCCGGCGGCGACGAGGCCGAAGTGCCGTTCTATGCCATCTATTGGAACGACGGCTCCGAGGCGGGCAACCAGTCGGCACGCCTGGCCCGAGCCGCCGCCACGCCCGACATTTGGGCCTCGCGCGATGCCTGGCTGGGTGGCTGCATGATGGCCAACTACACGCGGCAGGGAAAACCAGCGCTGATCGTCGAATGCGGTGGCGGCGGCCAAGTCCCCGAGGCCCACATCGACAATTACGTCAACACCGTAAGCGGTGTGGCGAAGGCCATGGGCATCCTGCCCGGACGGCCGCCCAAGCAGAAGAAATACCGCGTGGTCGGCGAGTGCCTGCTGGTCTTCAACAAGCGCGGCGGCTACTTCCTGCCCGCCGTCGAGGTCGGCAGCGTGGTCAAGAAAGGTCAGATCTTCGGCCGCATCATGGACCCCCACGGCCGCATCATCGAGGAACTCAAATCACCCAACGGCCCGGCCTACGTGGCGGCCCTGGTGCGACCTTATTTGCCCGTCTATTCCGGGGCCATGGTGGCCGAGACCATCGACGTGCTGGAGGACCGGTGATGGCAGTCAAAGCGAGAGCCAAAGCAAAAACAAAAACCGCCCTGAAGGTGGGCACGGCGGTTGCCAGGCGCGGCCGGCGGACCAAGGGCCGCCTGGTGCTGGGCGCCTATCCCGACAGCGACATTTCCTCGCCGGTGATCATCGCCAGCGGCAGCCGGGCCGGGCCGGTGCTGTGGGTGCAGTGCTGCGTGCACGGCCCCGAAGTGGGCGGACCGGTGGCGCTGCTCCGCTTCCTCGACAAGCTCGACCTGAAAACCATTACCGGCACTATCGTGGCCGTCATGACGGCCAACCCGACGTCGTTTCGCGGCTACAGCCGCAACACCCCGATCGATGGGGAAAACCTGAACCGGGTCTTCCCCGGTGACCCTGCCGGGCCCCATTCCCGGCAGACGGCCAATATCCTGTTTCGCAACGCCAAGCGTTGCGCCGATGCCGTGCTGGACCTGCATTCGGGCGGCGACCGCTCGTTCGTGCCCTTTTATGCGCTTTATTGGAACGACGGCTCGGCAACGGCACAGCGCGCCGGGCAATTGGCCCGGGCCGCCGGTACGCCGGACATCTGGGCCTCGACCGATAGCTGGCTGGCCGGCACCATGTTCACCAACCTCACCCAGCAGGGACTGCCGGCCCTGATCGTCGAATGCGGAGGTGGCGCCCAGGTTCCGGAGGCGCACCTCGAGAACTATCTCTCGGCCTTGAACGGCGTCGCCCGGGCCATGGGAATCCTGCCGGGCCGGCCGCGCAAACAAAAGAAATACCGCCTGATGGACGACGCGCCGCTGGTCTATAGCCAGGTTGGCGGTTTGTTCGAGCCCGCCGTCGAGCCCGGCGAGGTGGTGGCCCTGAACCAGGAATTGGGCCGCATACACGATCTTTTCGGCGACCTGGTCGAAATCGTGCGCTCGCCGCGCGGGCCGGCCTACGTGGCCTCGATCCGGCGGCGCTACATGCCGGTCTATTCCGGCGACCAGATCGCCGAGGTCATCCGCATTCTCGAAGACCGTTGAGCCCGCCCGAGCCCGCCCGCCCATGATCGGCATTCGCCACGAAAACAAAAGCCAGTGGGAGCGCCGCGTGCCGCTGGTGCCGGCCGATGTCGGCGCCCTGGTGGCCGAACACGGCATCGCTTTCGAGGTCCAGCAATCGCCGACCCGGGCCTTTGCGGCGGAAGAATTCCAGGCCGCCGGGGCCAGCGTCGTGGCCGGGCCGCTGCAAAGCCCGATCGTACTGGGGGTCAAGGAAATCCCCGAAGCCGAGCTCGAGCCCGGCCGTGTCTACGTCTTCTTCTCCCACACCATCAAGGGCCAGCCCTACAACAT
>JASLXG010000206.1 GCA_030740435.1 Alphaproteobacteria bacterium
ATGGCGTCCCGAAAGCTGGCCCATCGACAGCGCCACAAACTGCGACCAGCGGCTCATCGAACGCAGGCGGCGGCCTTGATGATGGGTTTTGGCGAGTTCGGCGAATTCATGTCTCGGAACCAGTTTGAGAAACTGGGAAAAAACGCTACAATGATGACTCAAGGCTTGGTTCTCCCTTGTGAATCAATGAGTTATTGGCATACCCATTGTATCACACAGGGCTCAGAACCAAGCCTTTTTCCTTCTCTTTGTGGGACAGCAGTGACTCCGACCCCAGTTTTGTGATCCAGGCCCCCGATCCGCCCATAAATGGTACGCTCGGGGTGGTCGGGAGGAGGCGAGAATGGCTCGGCGGTATTTATCAATCGGCGCTCCAGCGTTGACTTACGCGGGCGCCTGGGCTATTCCGGCGGCCAGTGAGGCGGCAGCCATCCCACGCACGCGCCGAGAACAACAGACCATATGACATTTCCAGACCTCGGGCTCAGCGAGGAAGTCCTGCGGGCCATCGAGGAAGCCGGCTATCACGAGCCAACGCCAATCCAGGACAAAGCCATCCCCTATGTCCTGCAAGGCCGCGACGTGCTCGGCGGGGCCCAGACCGGGACCGGCAAGACGGCGGCCTTTGCGCTGCCCATGATCGACATCCTGGCCCATGGCCGGGCCCGGGCCCGCATGCCCCGCGCCCTGATCCTCGAGCCCACCCGCGAGTTGGCCCATCAGGTGGCCGAGAACTTCGAGCTTTACGGCAAATACCAGAAACTCAGCATGGCACTGCTCATCGGTGGCGTCTCGTTCGTCGATCAGCACAAAAAGATCGATCGCGGCGTCGACGTGCTGATCGCCACACCGGGCCGGCTACTCGACCATTTCGAGCGTGGCGGCCTGATGCTCAGCGGCACCAACCTGCTGGTCATCGACGAGGCCGACCGCATGCTCGACATGGGCTTCATTCCCGACGTCGAGCGCATCGTCAAGCTGCTGCCGCCGCTGCGCCAGACGCTGTTCTTTTCCGCCACCATCATGCCCGAGATCCGCCGCCTGGCCGACAAGTTCCTGATGAACCCCAAGGAAATCAGCGTCGCGCCGCCGACCTCGCCGGCCGAGACCGTCGACCAGAGCCTGATCGTCGTCAACCGGGGCGACAAGCGCGAGGTGCTGCGCCAGATCCTGCGCGAGCGCAAGGTCGAGGCGGCGCTCATATTCTGCAACCGCAAGCGTGACGTCGACATCCTCGGGCGCTCGCTCAAGCGCCACGGCTTCAACGCCGCCGCCTTGCACGGCGACATGGTCCAGACCGTGCGCATGGAGACACTCGACGGCTTCCGCAACCGCGACATCGCCTTCCTGGTGGCCAGCGACGTGGCGGCACGCGGCCTCGATATCTCGGGCCTGCCCTATGTCTTCAATTTCGATGTCCCCAGCCACGCCGAGGACTACATCCACCGCATCGGCCGCACCGGTCGGGCCGGCATGCCCGGCATCTCCGTCACCCTGGCGGCGCCCGACGACAGCAAATACCTGGACGCCATAACCCGGCTGATCGGCAGGGAGATTCCCCTCATGGAAAGCCCGGGCGTCGCGGCCGCGACGCTCGAAGATGACGCTCCAGCGCGGCGCGGACGGGGCCGCGGGCGCGAACGCTCACAGAGCGAGCGCTCGCAAAGCCAAGACCGGCGCCCCCGGCGACGCCAAAGTGCGGCGTCGCCGGCGGCGGCTAGCCCTGAAGCAGAGGCGCCGGCAGCCACGGCCGTGGCTGAACCGCCGACCGAAAAGGCAGCCGAAAAGCCGCGCCGAAGCCGGCGCCCACGACGCGATGAGCAACGCCCGGCGGCCGAAAACGGCGGCCATAAACGGCAAAAACCGCAGCCCGATACCCCGCCTCACGACGGGCCCCAGAAAGCCAAGCCGAGCCGGCGCAAGGGCGCCACCGTGGGCTTTGGCGATCAGGACAGCATCCCGGCTTTCCTGGTGCCGTCTGGCGGCGGCAGTCGGCGGAAATAGGCTCGGGGGATCGGGGAAACACCGTGCAAACCATTTTCATCATGGTCAAATGCGAACTCGGGCGCTGCTATTCGGTGGCCGACGAGGCGGCCAAGGTCGAGCAGATCTCCGAGGTCTATTCGGTATCGGGCCAATACGATCTGTTGATGAAGTGCTACCTCGACGACGGTACCGACATCGGCCATTTCGTCACCGAACGCATCCAGTTGCTGCCCGACGTCAAGGACACCTTTACCATCATGACCTTCAAGGCGTTTTCCTAAAGAAAGCCTGGATTTCAGCTATCATAAGGGGGCCAATCCCAACCAGGGAGATACCCCCGCGATGAATTTCCTCAGCCCCGAACAGATCCTCTGGAAAGAAACCGTCTCCCGCTTCGTCGACCAGGAAGTGGGCCTCGACTACATCCGCCGCTGCGACCGCGAGCGCCAGTACCCCTACGAAGGCTACGCCAAGGTGGCCAAAGAGGGCTGGCTGGGACTGATGGTGCCGGAGGACGAGGGCGGGCTGGGCGGCGACATCTTCTCCTACGCCCTGATGTGCGAGGGGCTGGGCAAGTACGGCTTCGACTTCGCCGCCGCCATCATGGTGCCCACCTTCAACGCCATGAACATCGTCCACCACGGCACGGCCGAGCAGAAGGAACGCTACCTGTCGCCTTTCCTGGCCGGCGAGATGCGCTTTTCGATTTCGATCTCGGAACCGGGCGTCGGTTCCGACGCCGCCAGCGTCACCACCAGGGCTCGCGAGGAGGATGGGGCCAAGGGGGGTGGTTGGGTGCTGAATGGGCAAAAACTCTGGTGCAGCGGCGCCCTGGCCGACAACGCCGTCCTCAACATGCTGGTGCGCACCGATCCCGAAGCCCCCAAGCACCAAGGGCTTTCGGTCTTTTTGGTGCCCAACACCACGCCGGGGCTCGACATCCGGCCGCTGACCACGCTGGCGCGCCGCGCCACCGGCACCACCGAGATCTTCATCGACGATTGCCGCCTGCCCGCTTCGGCGCTCCTGGGCCGGCCGGGCGAGGGCTGGAAGATCATCACCGGAACCCTCGAGCTCGAACGCGTGGCGGTCTGCGCCGCTTACGTCGGCAACGCCCAGACCGTGGTCGACAAGTCGCTCCGCTACGCCCACGACCGCATCCAGTTCGATCGGCCGATCTTCGATTTCCAAACCATCAAGCACACGCTGGCCGACATGCAGACCCAGGTCGACGCCGCCCGCCTGATGGTCTACCGGGCCGCCGAGCTGGCGACCGCCGGCGAGCCCTGCTCGGCCCAGGTGGCGATGGCCAAGCTGTTTGCCTCGGAAACCTTGCAGACGGTGTCGCGCCAAGGCCTGCAGATCCACGGCGGCCACGGCATGGTGCCGGAGCACGACGTCGAGCGCTATTTCCGCGAAGGCATGCAGTCGACAGTGGGCGGCGGCACCTCGCAGATCCAGCGCACCATCATCGCCAAGTCGATGGTGCCTTAGCCAAGTTGTGATGGGAAACAGGTGATGAGCGACGACCGAGACCACCAGGTCTTCCGCTACGGCGGAAATTTCGCCGAGCAACGCATCGTGCGCTCTGATGGCCCTTACATTTACGACGACGAGGACCGTGAAATCCTCGATTTCACGTCCGGCCAGATGAGCGGCATTCTCGGTCACGGCCATCCCGAGATCGTCGCCGTGGTGCGCGACATGGTGGCTGAACTGGATCACCTGCACAGCGGTTTTCTGTCCGCCCCGGTGACCGAATTCGCCGCCGCCCTGGCCGACATGCTGCCCGCCGGGCTCGACCGGGTGCTGCCGTTATCCACGGGTGGCGAAGCGAACGAGGCGGCGCTGAGGATGGCCAAGACCTACACCGGCGGTTTCGAGGTCGTGGCCTTCGACCGCTCGTGGCACGGGGTTACCGGCGGCGCCGCCGCCACCACCTATGCCGGCGGCCGGCGCGGCCATGGTCCCACCGTCGCGGGGATTTTGACCCTGCCCACACCGCACGCCTACCGCTCGCCCTTCAATCGCGACGGCCGCTACGACTGGCGCCAGGAGTTCGAATTCGGCTGGGACATGATCGACCGCCAGTCGACCGGCCAGTTGGCCGCCGTCATCGTCGAGCCCATCCTCAGCGCCGGCGGTATCATCGAGCTGCCCGAGGGCTACCTGGCGGCGCTGCAGGAAAGCCTGTCTCCTCCAGCGCCGACAGGATCTGTCCGACATTGTGATCGGTGAACGAGACCAGGCCAAAATAGGCGGCGATCGCGGTCAAGCGTTCCTCTTCGTCGCGAAACTGGCTTTCGCTGTCCATGAACCCGGCTTGGGCCTTCGGCCAGGGATGGGGGATGTGGCCGTCGCGTGGATGCAGCTTGCTGGGAGGTAGCTGATCCAAGGGGTAAAGATCAAAGAACTCCGGCGGCGCCAGCAAGGGAAAATGCGGCGCCACCAGACCGACATAGAGACACCAGGGCCTCTCGTCGCCGCCTCGTTGGCGGTCCTCCAGCCATTCGATGGTGCGCCGGGTGATGGCCCGGTCGTAGTCGGTGTATTTCGATGTCCCGGCGCCGATATGGTTCCCCAGCATGCGGGCGTTGGGATCCTTGACCTGCGATGGATTGCGGATCGATCCCCAGACCATGCCGACGCCGTCGACCACATGCATGGGAATGTGTTGGACGTCGAAACCGGCCTCGTCTTCGACCTGGCGGTAATGCAGCTTGCCAATGGATTCGACCGGCACACCGGCTTCCTGCAGAGCCTGACGTGTTCGACCGTTTCGCTTTCCATGCGTTCACTCCTTGGAGCTGGTCTTCCAGTTGGAGCGCGCGATGGCACTGAACGAGCAAAACAGTGCATGATTGATTTTTGACATAGCTGAATAACTCTTTGAAATATCATGGCAGGAAAAAGATTGAGCGCGTAGAGACCGGGGGGCGAATCGAGAAGCGGATTTGAGCAGCCTCCGCCGCTCTCCGAGCGGATGCCACACAGCCGCAAGGATTCGCTCGACCATCATGGATAGCGTACCATCGCGTCCTCGGCTTTTGGGGAGGAAGCTGGCCGATGAGCATTTCGGAGTATCTTCGTGAGAACAATCGGAATCCTTGGCGGAATGTCGGCGGCATCGACACAGACCTATTACCGCGAGCTATGTGACTTGACACGGGCGCGTCTCGGCGGCCTTCACTCGCCGGAATTGCTGATCCGTTCACTTGATTTCGCCCGCATCGAAGCGCTTCAGATGAAAGGAGAGTGGGAAATTGCCGGCGCTATCCTCAACGACGAGGCAAAGGCGCTGGAACGCGGAGGCGCCGGCCTGATCGTTCTCGCGACCAACACGATGCACAAGCTGGCAAGCCAGATGATGAACGGCGTGACGATTCCTGTGATCCATATAGCGGATGCAACGGCTCGGGCAATCAAAGCAATGGAACTCGGGATGCCCGGACTGATGGCGACTGCCTTCACCATGGAGCAGTCTTTCTTTACCGACAGGCTGGTTGCCGCCGGTCTAAACCCCGTTCTGCCAAATGACGCGGACCGTGCCGAGACCCATCGCATCATATATGAAGAGCTGTGCCTGGACGTTACCACGAAGCGGAGCGAGGCGGCCTATGTCGCGATCGCGAAGCGGCTGGTCGAAGGGGGGGCTGACAGTTTGATATTGGGATGTACCGAGGTGGGAATGCTGCTCAACCAAGGCAACGTCCAGGTATCGGTTTTCGACACGACGCTCATCCATTGTTCGATCGCCCTGGATTTCGCCCTTGAATGACCGGTTCGAGCCGTGTGCCGCGGGCACCGTCCGAGAGCTGAACGCGGGCCTCAGGAATTCCAGCGCGGCGGGCGTTTTTCGTTGAAGGCGGCGATGCCTTCCTCGAAATCGGGGCTCTTGAGTATGCCGGCAACCTCGGCCTGGGCGAAAGCAAACGACGGGCCCAGTGCCATGTCGCGCATGGCCCGCATGGCCAGGCGGCCACGGCGCACCGTCTGGGGCGCGTTGGCGACGATCAATCCGAGCAAGGCGTCGAGCCGGGCATCGAGCTGGGCCCGGGGCACGACGTGGTTGACCAGGCCGATCTCGGCCGCCCGGGCGGCCGAGATAGCCTCGCCGGTGAGGCAGAGCTCCAAGAGCGTGCGGTAGGGCACCAGGCGCTGCAGATAGGTATTGATGAGCAGCGGAAAAAGGCCGATGCGCGCCTCGGGCAAGGCGAACTTGGCGTCATCTGTCGCCACCGCCAGGTCGCACATGGCCAACAGCCCCATGCCGCCGGCCATGGCGTGGCCGTTGACGCGGGCGACCAGCGGTTTCGACAACCGCTCGACGACGTGGAAAAGATCGACGATGGGATGGTTGAAGCGCTGGCTGCCGCGTTCGACGGGGCTGTATTCGGTGTCGGGTTTGAGATCGGCCCCGGCCGAGAAGGCCTTGTCGCCGGCACCGGTAATGACGATGGCGCGGATTTCGGGATCCTGTTCGGCGTTGCTCAGCGCCTCCCGCAAGGCGCTGAAGATCGGCACGGTGAGCGCGTTGCGCCGCTCGGGCCGATTGACGGTCAGGCGCAGAATCTGGCCATCGTGCTGAATGAGGACAACGTCGTCGGCATTGCTCATGGCTGAAATCCCTCGTCCGTCAGACCGTGCCTGTCAGGCGGTGCCTGTCAGGCCGTGTCTGCGACTTTCAGGTCGAGCTCATCGATCATGCTATCGCGCATCTTGAACTTCTGGGCCTTGCCGGTGACCGTCATCGGCAGTTCGCTGCGAAAGCGCACATGGCGGGGAATCTTGAAATGCGCGATCTGGTCGCGGCAGAAGGCCTTGATGTCGTCCTCCGTGGCGCTCTCACCGGCCTTGAGCACGATCCAGGCGCAAATCTCCTCGCCGAACTTGGCGTCGGGCACGCCGAAGACCTGCACTTCCTGCACCGCGGGGTGGCGGTAGAGATAGTCCTCGACCTCTTTGGGATAAACGTTCTCGCCGCCCCGGATCAGCATGTCCTTGACCCGCCCGGTGATGTTGCCGTAGCCCTCCGCGTCGATGGTCGCGAGATCGCCGGTATGCATCCAGCCGTCGCCGTCGATGGCCTCCGCCGTGCGCTCGGGCTCGTCCCAGTAGCCCTTCATGACCGACCAGCCGCGGGTACAAAGCTCGCCCTGCTGTCCCGGCGCCACGGTCTGGCCGCTGTCGTCGATCACCTTGCACTCGACATGGGGCAAAACGCGGCCAACGGTAGAGACCCGGCGCTCCAGTGATTCGTCCGCGGCGGTCTGGAAAGAGACCGGACTGGTCTCGGTCATGCCGTAAGCGATGGTCATTTCCGCGAGGTTCATCTCGCTGACACAACGCTTCATGACCTCGATCGGGCAAGGCGCGCCAGCCATCACCCCGGTACGCAGCGCGGAAAAGTCGAAGCTCGCCAGATCGGCATGCTGCAACATACCGACGAACATGGTGGGCACGCCATAAACGGAGGTGCATTTCTCCCCGGCCAGTGCCTTGAGGGCCGAATCGGCATCGAAAGCTTCGGCGGGAAAGACCATGGTGGCACCCGTGGTGGCGCAGCCCAGCGAGCCCATGACCATGCCGAAACAGTGATAAAGCGGCACCGGGATACAGAGCCGGTCGTGCTCGGTGAAGTGCTGGGCAGCCACCACGAAACGGCCGTTGTTGACGATATTGGTGTGCGTCAGCGTCGCCCCCTTGGGAGCGCCGGTGGTGCCGGAAGTGAACTGGATGTTGATGGCATCGTCGGGGGCAAGAGCGGCCGAGATGGCGTCGAGATCGACCTCGACATCGTGGCCATCGGCCACCACATCATCGAAGCAGAGCATCCCGGGCACGGTTTCGTTGCTCATGTGGATGACGGTTTTCAGGTCGGGAAGCTTGGCTGCCGAGAGCGCCCCCGGGGCACACTTCGCGAGCTCAGGCGCCAAGGTCTGGAGCATGCCGACATAGTCGCTGGTTTTGTGGCTGTTGGCGGTGACCAGGGCTTTGCAGCCGACCTTGTTGAGGACGTACTCGACCTCCACCACACGGTAAGCCGGGTTGATGGTCACCAGCACGACGCCGAGCCGCGCGGTGGCGAACTGGGTCAGCAGCCACTCGTAGCGGTTAGGCGACCAGATGCCGACGCGGTCGCCGGTGCGCAGGCCCAGCCCATGGAGACCGGCGGCCAGGGCATCGACCTGGGCATCCAACTCCGACCAGGTCCAGCGCACGCCCTGTTCGACGAAGACGGCCGCCTCGCGCCCTGGAAAAGCGGCGACGGATTGTTTGAGCACATCCGGAATCGTGCGCCGCCAGAGCTCCGGGGCCTCATCGCCCTTGACATGGGCCTGCCCTTCAAGCGGCCGAGAATCGTATTTTTTGTTTTCTGCAGTCATTGTTCCCTGTCTCCCGAAAGGGGGGTCGGTCGAAGCGGACAAATCCGAACATTCCCAAGATAATCATGTTACCACCACTTCCGGGTATTGGGGCCAACCAGCGGCGAGGATTTGTTGGCCTCACGAACCCCAAGGTCTTGCGCCCGACTACGAGCAAAACGCTTTCAGTGATGCCGAAAAAGTAGAAAACCTCCGTCTCATGGGCTCGCGAGATGATCGAAAGGCTGCAAGGATGCGGAAGCGACGAACAAAGGCCGGAGATTGTTGTTTTGGCGTGAAGGCCGGCTCGGCCAGAGCGTCGGGTTTACCCCCAATTTCGGACGATCCGGGCCGGGTTCCGAACTATCGCGAGCAGCCAATTCCGGACCTGGGAATGCCTGTGGCGAGGTTTGGCTTGGGTTCGGAGCGGTATCTTCGGCGAGCCAAAAACTATTGCCGGTTTTCGGGTCGGCGATTTACATCTCGAACAGGTAATCCGACACTACTTGGAAAGGCGGTTCTTATTTGCAGGTGTCGCCAAGCAGTGTGTTTTGTCTCGGTATCGGGCGCAGGAGGACTTTGATTGGCAAGGCAATTATCGGATTCGACATGAGGCCTTATTTCGCATTCAAAATCTTATTGCCGCTCCTGCTCGTTTTCAGCTCGATCGAAGGGAGGGCAGGAGCGGGCGAGCCTCTGGCAACCGTCGAACTGGGGCCGCTGCTCGGCTACGTCGGACCGGCGGAGGCACTTATCTGGATCAAGGCTTCGGGGCCAGCCAGCGCAGGAGTGATCGTTGGGGAGAGCGCCGATCTGCAAGAGGGAAGAGCGGTTGCCGGGCCGGACCTGAAAGCCGAATCCGACTACATGGGCGTCACACGGGTGACCGAGCTCAGGCCGGCGAAGCGCTATTTCTACAAGGCGACGCTCGATGGAAAACCCGCCCCGGGTTCGCCTCATTCCTTCGTCACGGCGCCCTCCGCAGGCTCCCGGGGGCATCTCCGCTTCGCCTTCATTTCCTGCATCGGCGGCTTCGAAGATCAGCTCCACCAGCGCTGGGTCAAGGATTCCGTCATGGCGGCGTGGCGGGCGCTTGCGGACGTTCCCGTCGATTTCGTCCTGCATTTGGGCGACAACGTCTACGCGGAATCGAAGGACGTAGCTGTCCTGCGTCGCATGTATTACTGGCACCGCGGGCTGCGACCCTACCGCCGGGTCATGGCTGTCACTCCGATGCTGGCGATCTGGGACGACTGGGACTACGCCGGCGGCACCGCCTTCGGGGATGGTGACGGCACTGCCGTCGGCAAGCAGCAGGTGTTGCGCACTTTCAAGGAATTGTGGGCCAACCCGTCCTACGGTCAGCCCACCGATCCCGGTATCTATTTCAAATTCTCCTGGGGCGACGTGGAATTTTTCATGCTCGACGTTCGCTATCACAGGTCGCCGAATGTTTCCGAAGACGACGGTCAAAAGACTATGTTGGGTCCGACCCAGTTGGCATGGCTGAAACGAGAGTTGGCCGGGTCCAAGGCGACGCTCAGGTTTCTCGTCAGCGGCAACCAGTGGACTAGCTCGGGAACATCAGACTCTTGGCGGAGCTTCACGAGGGAGCGAAACGGGCTGTTCGACTTCATCCGCGACAGCGGCATTGAAGGGGTCGTATTGCTCTCCGGGGATCGCCACCTGACGGCCGGATACCAGGTGCAGCAGCGCTTCATCGAAATCACCTCGTCACCCTTCGCCACAAGAAACCATGGCGCACCTTCGCGTCCCCAAGAGATGTTCATGCTGCACGACCAAGGGCACTTTTTCGTCGTGCTGGACGCGGATACGCGAACCAAGCCGCCCCGTCTTGTCGTCGAGGTGCACCGTGTGAGCAAGGGTATGGTGCGCCGCCGCCCTTTGAAGTGGAAGGAGATCAACGGGAAAGTTCGCATACCCACCTGCGAGTTTTCCTTCGACTGCCGAAACTGATCCGTTGCAACGATGCGTTTCGCCGTGTTGGCTTGGGGTCAACCGCGTCGTTTAGGCCCCGCCCCCGGCATGCTCGCTCTACCCCCAGCAACGGACGCCCAGGTGTCGAATGCCGACGACCCGGCCTGCCATATTCAACAGCTCGCTCGTTAACTTCCACCCAGCTCGCGCGCCAGCTCCGTCGCCAGCTTGCTGGCCAGGGCAAAAATCGTGAGCTGGGGGTTGACGCCCAGGCTGGTGGGAAAGAGCGAGCCGTCGAGCACCGAAAGTCCCTCGACCTGATGGTGGCGGCCGCGGCTGTCGACGACAGCCTGCTTGGGGTTCTGGCCCATGGCGCAGCCGCCCATGACGTGGGCCGAAAAGAGCCCGGCGTGGTGGGCCGCCATGGCCAGTTGGGAAATTCCTTCACGCGCCTCGGGCCAGGAGCGATAGGGTTGGGCTTCGGTATGCTGGGGCAATACGCTCTCGGCCCCGGCGGCGAACTGCAACTCGGCCATGGAAAGATAGGCCCGTTTGAGGCCGTCCTCGAGGCGGCCGTTGAGACGGTAATCGAGCTCGGGGCTGCCGTCGTCCCGGAGCCGCACCGTGCCGCCGGGCTCGTGCGTGTTGAAGCCGTCGCGCATCAGCGCGATCATGGCCTGGGTGTCGGCGAAGCGGGCCATCATCTCGGCGTGCAGCCGCCCGTGCAGGCGAAACACCGTGGCGCCGAGCAGCGGATGCACTGGCGGCACCTCGAGCTTGTAGCCGAGCTTGCCGCCGCCGGGCCACAAGAAGTGATCGCTGTAAATCGATTGCGGCGCCCCCTCGAAGGCGCGCACGGGCTCCGGCATCAGGGCCGTGGAAACGTTCACCAGGTGCAGGAAGGTGCGCTTGCCGAGGCGATGATGGGGATCCGGAAGCCCCGAGCGCAGCAGCAGGCCAGGGCTGCCGATGGCGCCGCCGGCCGCCACCACATGGCGGGCCGTAATCATGGCGCGGTGGCCATTGGGGCGGATGCCGCGGCGCTCCAGGGCCCGGCATTCGAGGCCGCGCACGCGGCCGCGGCGCTGCAGCACGCGTTCGGCCCGGACCCGGGTGAGCAGCGTCGCCCCGGCCGCCAAGACGCCGGGGACGGCGGTCAGCAGCATCGATTGCTTGGCATCGACCGGGCAGCCCAGGCCGCAATAGCCGAGATCCTGGCAACCGCGCACGTTGCGGCTGATGACGCCGTGCCGCCAGCCCAGGCGGCGGGCCCCGCGGGCCAGGGCGGCGTTGTTGGGGTTGGGCTCATAATCCCAGGGCTCGATGCCCAGGCGCTGCTCGAGGGCGGCGAACCAGGGCGCCAGATCGCCAGGACCCAGGCCCACGACGTTCCAGACCTCGGCCCAGTGGGCCAGGGTCTGCGCGGGTGTGCGAAAACTGGTGGTCCAGTTGACCGTCGTCGAGCCACCGACGGTGCGGCCCTGGAGCAGACTGATGGCCTTATCGGCGGTCTTGCGGCCGGCCGATTCCTGGTAGAGCTCCTGGTAGGCGTCGGCTTCCTTGAGGGTGAAATCGGCGGCCTGGTTGTAGCCCCCCTCCTCCACCAGCACCACCTCGAGCCCGGCCCGTGCCAGCACCTCGGCCGCCATGGCACCGCCGGCACCGCTACCGACCACGGCCACGTCGGCGGCGAGATGCAGGTCGTCGGCTATGGCGCTGCCGTCGAAGACGTTGTGGGGACCGGGAAGCAGGCCCGTCATGTTAGCTCCGGCGGCCCGGGATAGCCGATGCGCGGCCAGGATTGCGGATCGCCGTACCAGGCCGCGAAGACCAACTCGTGCAGTGCGAAATAAGCCACCCGCAGCAACCCCAGCCGGCTCTGCCGCCAGTCACTGAGAAAGGCCTCCAGGCGTTCGGGCGAAACCTCGGGCCAGTCGTCCCACAACCCCGTCAGCAAAAGCCGTGTGGGGGCAAAGCCTAGCAGATCGAAAAGCTGCCGAAGCTCGGCCTGAGTGGACAGCGGCAGCCCGGCCACGGCGCGCTCGACGCCGGCCACCACGGCGGCGATGGCGGCCGGGCGATCATCGCCCGTGGGCAGTGCGCCGGCCAGCAGCACCGGCGCCAAGGCGCCAAAGAGGGCACGATCCGGACCCTTCAAAGAGCCGCCCGAGGCGGTGGCGGCGGCGGTGCTGGGTAACAGCGTCGCCAGCAGCCCCAGCCGCAGCGCCTCGCGGCGCGAAAAAAGCGCGGCGGTGCCGCTCACCGGCCGATGAGCGTCTTTAGCATCGTGCGGGCCAGCTTGCCGTAGGGCGGGTGCATCAGCGCCGTGCCGTTGAGGCGGCTTTGGCGGAACACGCCCTTCTTGTGCGAAAAGCTCTCGAAGCCGTCGAAACCGTGGTAGCGGCCCATGCCGCTGGGCCCGACGCCGCCAAAGGGCAAGGCTTCCTGGGCCACGTGCAGCAGCGTCTCGTTGATCGAGACGCCGCCCGAGACGGTTTCCCCGAGCACTCGTTCGATGCGCCTGGCGTCGCTGTCGAAATAGTAGAGCGCCAGCGGCCGTGGCCGGGCCGCCACATCGGCCAGGGCATCGTCGAGCACGCGGTAGCTGCGGATAGGCAGGATGGGTCCGAAGATCTCGTCCTGCATGACCTGCATCCGGTCGCTGGGCTCGATGACCAGCTTGGGCGCCAGCTTGAGCCCGGGGCCCGGGCCGCCGGCCGTAAGATCCTCGCCGGCCGGGTTGATCTCGATGACCTGGGCGCCCTGATCGACGGCGTCCTCGACAAGGCCATTGAGGCGGGCGAAGTGGCGTTCGTTGACGATGGCGCTGTAATCGGGATTGTCGCCGAGCCGAGGATACATGCGGGCCACGAACAGCTTGATCTGGGCCACCAGGGCATCGAGCGTGCCCTCCGGCGTCAGCACGTAGTCGGGCGCGATGCAGGTCTGGCCGGCATTCAAGAGCTTGCCGGCGACGATCGAGCGGGCGGCGCGTTCGAGATCGAAGCCCGGCGCCACGATGACCGGCGACTTGCCGCCCAGTTCCAGCGTCAGCGGCGTCAGGTTCGCGGCCGCCGCCCGCATCACCAGGCGGCCGACGCGGGTCGAGCCGGTGAACAGCAGATGGTCGAAGGGCAGCCCGGCCATGACCTCGCCCAGCGTCACACCGCCGGTGACCACCGCCACCTGATCCTCGGCAAAGGTATCGGCGATCAGGTTCTCGATCAGATCGGCTGTGCGCGGCACCAACTCGGAAGGCTTGATCATCGCCCGGTTGCCCGCCGCCAGGACGCCGATCAGCGGACTCAGCGCCAGATAAAAGGGATAGTTCCAGGGCGAGATGATGCCCACCACGCCGAGCGGCTGATAGACCACCTGGGCCCGGGCCGGCAGGAAGGGCAGCGATACCGGCCGGCGGCGAGGCCGCATCCAGCGTCCCAGGTGGCGCCGCGCATGGCGGATGGTGTCGACCGTGGTGTAGACCTCGGCCAGCGCCGTCTCGACCGGCGAACGGTGGCCGAAATCGGCGGCGATGGCTTCGGCGATGGCGACTTGGTTGGCCAGCACCGCCTTCAACAGCTTGTCGAGATCGGCCCGGCGCTGGGCCGCCCCCGGCGTGCCCTCGCGGACTGCCGCGGCACGCTGGTCCGCCAGCACGCCGGCCAGCCGTTCCTCGGTGATGGGGGAGCGCTTGGGCCCGCTCCCACCCAGCGGATGCAACACCGCAACAGTCATTGCCCCCTCCCGCAAGAAAACCGCCGCCCGCTTGGCGTTATATCATGAATTGGCGCCGAATTTCGGGAAACTTGTGGCGAGAAACTTGCCCAAGCGGCGGATGGTATTTTATACTTAAAACAATTGTCCGAAGAACGGATTTCCACGATGCCCCCCAGTTTGTCAGAGGCGCCGCCACAGGGCCGCCCCCTGGCCGGCCGCCACGCCGTGGTCACCGGTGGCAGCCGCGGCATCGGCGCCGCCATCGCCGCTGAGCTAGCCGGGCTGGGAGCCGACCTCACGCTAATGGGCCGCAACAGCGAGGCGCTGGGACAGCAACGCGAAATCCTGATCGCCACCCATGGCGGCCAGGTCTTCCACTACCAGGTCGACGTGGGCCAGGCCGACCAGGTGGCCCAGAGATTCGAGTGGGCGGCTAACACCCTGGGCCCGGTCGCTATCCTGGTCAACAACGCCGGCATCTCGCCCAGCGCGCCCTTTCACCGGGTCGACGAAGCGCTCTGGCACGAGGTCATGGAGACCAACCTCTCGGGCCCCTTTCGCTGCACCCAGGCAGTGCTGCCGGCAATGCTCGAGGCCGGCTGGGGGCGCGTCGTCAACATCGCCTCGACGGCCGGCAAGATAGGTTATCGTTACGTTACGGCCTATTGTGCGGCCAAGCACGGCCTGATCGGGCTGACGCGTTCGCTGGCACTGGAGGTGGCGCAAAAGGGCGTCACAGTGAACGCCGTCTGTCCGGGCTTCACCGCTACCGCCATCGTCTCCGAATCGGTGGCCGAGATCGTCGCCAAGACGGGGCGGACGGACGCCGAGGCGCTGGCCGAGATCACCAAGTACAACCCCCAGGGCCGGCTGATCGAGCCCATCGAGGTGGCCCAGGCCGTGGCTTGGCTCTGCCTGCCCTCCTCGGGCGCCGTGACCGGCCAGTCGATCATGGTCGACGGCGGCGAGGCCATGCCGTGAGCGAGGTCGGCGATCTCGAATCGGCGCTTGCCGACGGCGGCCAGCCCGAGCTCAGAACCTGGCTCAGGCTGTTGACCTGTTCGACCCTGATCGAGCAGCAGGTGCGCCGGCACCTGCGGCGGCGCTTCGCCACGACGCTGCCGCGCTTCGACATGCTGGCCCAGCTCGATCGCGGCCGGAATTTGACCATGAGCGAGCTTTCGCACCGGCTCATGGTCTCCAACGGCAACGTCACCGGACTGATCGATCGCCTGGTCAAGGAGGGGCTGGTCTCGCGCTCGCCGGCGCCCGACGACCGGCGCAGCCAGATGGTGCGCCTGACGAACAAGGGTCAATGCGCCTTCGACGCCATGCTGCCCATCCACAACGGCTGGATCGAAGACCTGATCGGCGGCCTCGAGCAGGCCGAAATGAAACAACTGCTGGCCCTGCTGGCAAAACTGAAACGTTCCCTCATCAACGCCAAGCAAACAGGAGACATGAGATGAAAATCGTCGACCCCGCCGCCATCAAGCCCGAACACTTCCTTTGGACCGTAGACGGCTACGTCGCCACCATGACGCTCAACAACCCGTCGCGCAAAAACCCACTGACCTTCGACAGCTACGGCGAGATCCGCGACGTCTTTCGCGAGTTGCAGTTCGTCGACGACGTCCGGGCCGTGGTGATAACCGGCGCCGAGGACAACTTCTGCTCGGGCGGCGACGTGCACGACATCATCGGCCCGCTGGTGCGCATGGACATGCCGGACCTTTTGAAGTTCACCCACATGACGGGCGAGGCCATCAAGGCCATCCGGGCCTGTCCCCAGCCCGTGATATCGGCCATCGACGGCATCTGCGCCGGTGCCGGCGCCATCCTGGCCATGGCCTCGGACCTGCGCTACGGAACAGCCGCCGCCAAGGTGGCGTTCCTCTTCAATCGCGTCGGACTGGCCGGCTGCGACATGGGCGCCTGCGCCATACTGCCGCGCATCATCGGCCAGGGCCGGGCCAGCGATCTCTTGTATACCGGGCGCTCCATGAGCGGCGAGGAAGGCGAACGCTGGGGCTTCTTCAACAGGCTTTGCGACAGCGAGAACCTGCTGGCCGAGGCCCAAGAGATGGCGGCGCGCCTGGCCAACGGTCCCTCCTTCGCCAACGCCATGACCAAGCGCGCGCTGCACCAGGAATGGACCATGGGCATAGACGAGGCCATCGAGGCCGAAGCCCAGTCCCAGGCCATCTGCATGATGACCAAGGATTACAAGCGCGCCTACGACGCCTTCGTGGCCAAGGAAAAGCCCGCATTCGAGGGTAATTAGCTTTACGGGATGTTGGGTGGGTTGGCATAGCGCTACACTGTGCCGGCCCCCCCCCTGCCCTGCCAGAGCATCACCATGCTTGATCCCAGCGCCCATCACGACAGCTTCGCCCGCGACAATCTGCCGCCCGAGGAGGACTGGGCCGAGATGGACTGGTCTTCGCTGCCCGAGCTGGCGGCCTACGGCAAGCATATCAATTGCGCCTCCGAACTCCTCGACCGCCACATCGCCGAGGGCAACGGCCAGCGCCCGGTGCTGCATTTCGGAGAGCTCACCTGGAGCTACGCCGAGCTGCAAGACCGCGCCAACCGCATCGCCCAAGTGCTGACCGACGATTTGGCCATCAAGCCCGGCAACCGGGTGCTGCTGCGGGCGCCCAACAATCCCATGTACGTGGCGGTCTGGTTCGCCGTCATGAAGGTGGGCGCCGTGGCCGTCGCCACCATGCCGCTGTTGCGCGCCCGCGAGCTCACCTTCATGGCCGACAAGGCGGAGGTGGCGCTGGCGCTATGCGACCGGCGGCTGGCGGACGAGCTCGAGCAAACGCTGGTGGATTCGAGCTGCCTCGAACGGGCGCTCTACTTCAGCCCCACCGGCGCGGAACCGGAGCCCGGCAGCCTCGAGGAACTGATGGTCGGAAAATCCGGCGACTTCACCAACGTCGTGACCTCGGCCGACGACGTGGCGCTGATCGCCTTCACCTCGGGCACCACCGGCCAGCCCAAGGGTTGCACGCACTTTCACCGCGACATCATGGCGATTTGCGACACCTTCTCGCGCTATGTGCTGAAACCCGGGCCCGACGACGTCTTCTGCGGCACGCCGCCGGTGGCGTTCACTTTTGGCCTGGGCGCGCTGGTCACCTTCCCCATGCATGCCGGCGCCGCGACGGCCCTGATCGAGACGCCGGGGCCCGACGTATTGCTCGGGTGCATCCAGCAGCACCGCGCCACGGTCTGCTTCACTGCCCCCACCATGTACCGCGCCATGGCCGGCCTGGTGGCGGAGCACGATATTTCCTCGTTGGCCAAATGCGTCTCGGCCGGCGAGACCCTGCCGCTGCCCACCTTCGAGACCTGGCGCCACGCCACCGGGTTAAGCATCATCGACGGCATCGGCTCGACCGAGATGCTGCATATTTTCATTGCCGCGGCCGGGGATGAAATAAGGCCCGGCGCCACGGGCAAGCCGATCCCGGGATTCAAAGCCCAAGTCACCGACGACGACGGCAAGCCGGTGCCGCCCGGCACCGTCGGCCGCCTGGCCGTGCGCGGCCCCACGGGGTGCCGCTATCTGGCCAACCCTGAACGCCAGGCGGGCTATGCCCAGGGCGGCTGGAACTACACCGGCGACGCCTATCTTTGCGACGAGGACGGCTATTTCTGGTTCCAGGCCCGGGCCGACGACATGATCATCTCGGCCGGCTACAACATCTCCGGCCCCGAGGTCGAGGAAGCGCTGCTGGACCACGAAGCCGTGCAGGAATGCGCCGTGGTCGCCAGCCCCGACCCCGAGCGCAGTTTCATCGTCAAGGCGTTCGTGATCCTGCGAGAGGGCGCGGCGGCGGGCGAGGCCACCGTCAAAATGCTCCAGGACCACGTCAAGGCCACCATCGCCACCTACAAGTACCCCCGCGCCATCGACTTCGTCAGCGAACTGCCGCGCACCGAAACCGGCAAGGTGCAACGCTTCAAGCTGAGGCAGCAGGAATTGGAAAAAGCATGACCGCGAATCCCATCCATTCGGGGGAAATCCTCAGGGACGAGCTGGACGAGCGCCAATTGAGCGCCAACCGATTGGCCCTCGACCTCGGGGTGGCGGGCAGCCGCATTACCGGCATCCTCAACGGCCGGCGCGCCATCAGAGCCGATACGGCGTTGCGTTTGGGGCAGTATTTCGGCAACTCGGCAAAATTCTGGATGAACCTGCAAAGCGCCTACGACCTGGAGCAGGCGAACAACGCCTGACCATGACACCATGAATCGATTCCCCGGCGGCTGTTTGTGCGGCGCTGTGCGCTACGAGATCGAGCGCAAGTTTCTCAATGCCATGCACTGCTATTGCGGCATGTGCCGCAAGGCCCATGGCACAGCCTATTCGACCCACGTCATGTTGCGCCCCGACCAGATGCGCTGGCTGGCCGGGCGTGAACGCCTGGTGGCCTATCGCTCCTCGGCCGCGGGCGTGCGCGAGTTCTGCCCCGTCTGTGGCACGCATGTCCTGGTGCATGGCCAGACCGGCGATGACATGCTGGCTGTTCCCGCAGGCACGCTGGATGGCGACCCACCGCTGACCGTTCGCGGCCACATGTTCGTGGCGGATTGCGTGCAATGGTACCGCATCGCCGACGACCTGCAACAACACGCCGGCTGGCCGCCGGATTGACCGCGACAACAGGGAATTCAGCCATGAACGAACAAGGGCCCGTGGCCCTGGTGGCAGGGGTGGGCCGGGGCACCGGCGGTGCCATCTCGCGGCGCCTGGCGGCCGGCGGCTACCGGGTGGCGCTGCTGGCGCGTTCGGAAAGCCGCTTGAAGGAGTTCGAAGCCGAATTGCCGGGTAGTCTGGCGCTGCCTTGCGACATCACCGACCCCGCGGCGCTGGATCACTCCCTGGCGCGCTGCCGGGCCGAGTTGGGCGAGCCCTCGATCGTCGTCCACAACGCCGCCCGCGGCGTCTGGGGCAGTTTCCTGGACATCGATCCGGCCGAAATGGAAGCCAATTTCCAGGTCAACACCATGAGTCTTCTGCACCTCGGCCGCGCCGTGGCGCCGGCCATGGTGGCGGCCGGCCGGGGCGCGATCATCGTCACCGGCAACACCTCGGCCTGGCGCGGCAAGCCCGATTTTTCCGGCTTCGCGCCGACCAAGGCGGCCCAGCGAATTCTGGCCGAGGCCATGGCCCGCGAGCTGGGGCCGAAGGGCGTCCACGTGGCCTACGTGGTGATCGACGCGGTGATCGATCTACGCTGGACCCGCAAACGGTTCCCGAACCTCCCCGACGAACGCTTCGCTAAAACCGATGCCATCGCCGAAACGGTCTACCAAGTGGCCCACCAGGACCCCGGCGCCTGGTCCTTCAACGTCGAGCTGCGTCCGGCCGGCGAGGTCTGGTAGCGCCAGGGCGCCGGGCCTCGACGCCAATCGGTGCCAGAACCAAAATCCGGTTGCCGACTTTTTCCCCTCCGTTGCCCCATGGCATCTGGGCATCCGCTGCTGGGCGTACAGCGAGCCTGACGGCGTTAGCGCCAAAACGACGCGCTTGACCCATTTCGGTCATCAGAGCGGATTTAGACGGAGTGGTGTTTTTCCTTCTAATCCAGATGTCGTATGCTTCTGATCCAAGGAGGAAACGATACAGATGAACTTCAAATTTCTGAAATTCCTCACTGCTCTCCTGGCAGTGTTTTTGCTTGCTTTCGGCTCCAGCCCCATTGCCAGCACGGCACGGGATATGCTGAAAGCGTTGAAAGAGACGCCGCAACCTATAGCCATGGTCGTGGCCCCGCCCAAGCTGCCCTCCCGGCCCTCACAAGCCAAACCGGCGGCCGAGATGGATTTTGACCCTGGTTCAACGTTCCGCGATTGTGAGGGTTGCCCTGAGATGGTGGTGATCCCGGCGGGCAGCTTCCGAATGGGCGATCTCAACGGCGACGGCAGCAGCGAAGAGAAACCTGTTCGCAAGGTCACGATCCTCAACAAGTTCGCGATTGGAAAATTCGAAGTGACTATCAACGAGTTTTCCACCTTCGTTAAGCCGATATAGCCCTGGCGGCCGGCGCTCTGGCTGAAATCGGCGGAGAATTCGAAGCCGTATTGCTGGCTGAAAGGGATGCCGCGGGCCTTCTCGGCGGCCAGGAAGGCACGCACTTCGGCCCTCAATTCATCGGCACCGGGCGGCATTTCGACGGCCTCGAAGCGCGGGCTGGAGGTCATGGCAGGCTCGCAATCGCTGCAACAAAACCTGAACTTAGCACACCCGGGGGCATTTTTTCCGCCCGTATCGCCGGATTCCGGCTCTAATCCTTGCATAGGCATTAGGGAAATCTGAACCGATCCGGATTAACCTCAATCGGCCCATGAATACTGCCTTGCGAAGCATATTTCCTTTCCTTGCCGCCGCCCTCTGCCTGGCGCTGGCGGCCGGCGGGGTGCGCGCCGAAGAGAGGGCTTCGCTCGACGACTATCGCGAATTCATGGGCTACGCCTATGAATACCTGGAGGAAGCCAAGGCGCTGGAGCGCCGGGCCGCGCGCGCCCACGGCAACCGGGCCCGGACGCTGAAGGCCCTGGCGCGGCTCAACCGCCAGATGGCCAAGCAGAAAAAGGTGATGGCCGAGACTTTCCTCTCGGGCAACCAACACCAGCGCAAGCGGGCCGAGGTGCGTTACGAGGAGCTCAAGGAACGGGCCGAGCAGATCCGCGAACGTGGGGTCCTTTCCCGCCCACTGCCCGCCGCCACCGCGGCCCCGGCGCGCCGGCCGCGACCGCCAGCGGCGCGGAACGTCCAGGTGCCTCCCCGACCCCGCGACGGCACCGTCACGCCGGCCCTGGTGCGCCAGCGCCACGAACGCCTGGCCGAGCTGACCGCCAGCCTGGTGCAGCGCGACCTGATCGTCGAGGTCGGCATCGAGGGGGCGCCGCTACGCGACCTGCCTGACGCCAAATCGCCCATCCTACGCCACCTCGGCCGCGGCGACCTGGTCCATGTCATCGCCAGCCTACCCAGCGGCTGGGGCCAAGTGGCCGAGGGCGGCCGGCCCATCGGTTGGATCCACCGCCGCGCCATTCACCTGCCGCCCGGGAAGGCCAACCAGAGCGTGCCCGAAAAAGCGCCGGCCCCGGCCCCGGCCCGGCCCACCGCCGCGCCCGAAGGCGTCACCTTCCCCGCCGGTCCCGCCAATCCCGACGCCGTGGCCATCATCGTCGGCAACCGCCGCTACCGCCACGGTGACGTACCGGAGGTGCGCTTTGCCCACAACGACCTGGCCGCCATGCGGACCTACGTGCACAAGACGCTGGGCTTCGCCGAGCGCAATATCGTCGAATTGCGCGACGCCACCAAGGCCGACCTGATGGCCCACTTCGGCTCATCCGAAGAACACCAGGGCCGGCTCTACGATCTGGTGCGGGCCGGGCGTTCGGACGTCCTGGTCTACTATTCGGGCCACGGCGTGCCCGGCCGTGGTGGTGCCGGTTACCTGCTGCCCAGCGACGGCGATCCCGGCAAGGCGCGCCTCACGGGCTATGGCATCGATACGCTGATCGCCAACCTGGCCAAGGCCCGGGCCCGCGGCATCACGGTGATACTGGACACCTGCTTTTCGGGGCTCTCGCACGGCGGCGCACTGCTGCCGGCGGCCTCGGGCATCTATCTCGCGGCAAAGCTGCCGGGTGGCCTGAAAAACGGTGCCATCCTGACGGCCGCCGATGGCAGCCAAATCGCATCTTGGGATACCACGGCCGGGCTTGGCCTCTTTACCCGCTACCTGCTCGAAGGCCTGCTGGGTCAAGCCGACCGGGCCGAGCGCGGCGGCGACGCCGACGGCCGGGTATCGCTGGGCGAGATTCGCGGCTACCTGCAGGGCGAGATGGCCTACCAGGCTCGGCGGCGCTTCGGCCGCGACCAGACACCCCAGATCCACGGCGACCCGGCGCGGCTGCTGAGCAGAGTCCTCGATCCGAAATTTCCGGGTTTCGGCACCGACGGATTCGGACTGAGCAAGCGCTAACCTTCGCCGCCCTGCGCCAGCGCCAGCACCTCCGCCACGTGCAACGCCCGGCGTTCGGCCAGGTCGCGGAACTGGCTGCGGCAACTGCTGCCGTCGGCGACGATAATGGTGTCGGCCGCAGCCTCACGCACCGCCGGCAGCGGGCCCTGCTTGGCGATGCGCCGCGAGAGCTCGAAGTGCTCGGCCTCGTAGCCGAAGGCACCGGCCATGCCGCAGCAGCCGCCGGCCGTGGTCTCGACGGCCAGACCCGGAATCAGCGCCAGCACGGCTTCCAGGGACGCCACGGCACCGAAGGCGGCTTCGTGGCAGTGGCCGTGGACCAGGGCGCGCTTTTGGGCCAGCGCCCCGAGCCCCAGATCGAAGCCCGGCCGGCCCTCGTTTTCGACGATGAACTCGGTCAGCAATTTGGCCGCATCCGGCACCGCACCCAACTCCTCGGCCTCCAGCAACGCCGGGTATTCGTCACGCAACGTGAGCAGGCAGGAGGGCTCGAGGCCGACTATCGCCAGGCCTTCGGCGGCCAGCGGCCGCAGCACCCGCAGCAAGCGGCGGGCCTCGACGCGGGCCTCCTCGACCCGGCCCTGGGTCAGATATGTGCGGCCGCAGCAAAGCGGCCGGCCGCCGCTCGCCCGCACCGGCAAAACGCGGCAGCCGGCCCGGCTCAGTACAGCCTGGGCGGCGCGGGCGATGTCGGGCTCGAACCAGCGATGGAAGCAATCGACGAATAGCGCCACCCCGGGGCCCACCCCGGACCCGGCCTCGCCCTCGATATAGGGCCGGCGATGCCAGCTCGGCAACCGGCGGTGGCGGCTGAACCCGAGCAGCTTCTCGCGGCCAAATCGCAATACCGCGTTCTGTTCCGCCAGATTGAGCAACCAGCCCAGGCGCGAGGTCGCCCCCGCGTATCTCGGCAGGCCGGCGATCAGGCGCTGGCGCCAGCTTGGAGTCTGATTCCGGGCCAGCACCTCGATCTTCAGGCGCGCCATATCGACGCCGGTCGGGCATTCGCGGCGGCAGCCCTTGCAAGCGAGGCAGAGCTCGAAGGCCTGAGCCAGCGCCGGCGATCGCAGAGCGTCCTCGCCAAGCTGGCCCCCGAGTTGGCCACTAAGTGCCAGGCGCAGCGTGTTGGCGCGGCCCCGGGTCAGGTGCTGCTCGTCGCCGGTGGCGCGGAACGAGGGACACATCACAGCCCCGGCCGATTTGCGGCAGGCGCCGTTGTTGTTACACATCTCGGTGGCCCGCAAGAGGCCGCCCCAGTCCGACCAGTCGAGCGCCGCCTCTATCTCCAGCGGCCGGTAGTGGGGGCCATAGCGAAACAGCGTGCGATCGTCCATCTTCGACGGTTTGACGATCTTGCCCGGGTTCATCAGACCCTCGGGATCGAAGCTTTGCTTGACCTCGCCGAAGGCGGCGACCAGGCGGGGTCCGAAATTCCGCTCGAGGAATTCCGAGCGCACTAGGCCGTCGCCGTGTTCGCCGGAATAGGCGCCTTTGTATTGCCGCACCAGGGCGCCGGCTTTTTCGGCAATGGCCCGCATGATGGCGGGGCTTTCCGCCTGCTTGAGATCGAGCACTGGGCGCACGTGCAAACACCCCACCGAGGCGTGTGCGTACCAGGTGCCGGTCACGCCCAGGCGGGCAAACTCGGCGCTGATCCGGTCGGTGTAGTCGGCCAGGTGCTCGAGCGGCACGGCGCAGTCCTCGATGAACGAGACCGGCTTGCCGTCGCCCTTCATGGCCATGAGGATGTTGAGTCCGGCCTTGCGGATCTCCCAGACGCCGGCCTGGAAGCCGGGCTCCAGGGCCTCGACGAAACCCTCGCCGTGACCGAGCTCAGCCAGCAATTCGCCCAGCCGGCGCAATTCGCGGCTCAAGGGCTCATACTCGTCGCCGGCGAATTCGACCAGCAGCAGCGCCGCCGCGCTAGCGTCGAAGAAGCCGTCGATGGTCGGCGCGAACAGCGGATTGTGGCGCGCCAGATCGATCATGGTGCGATCCACCAGCTCGACCGCCACCGGCCCCAGCGCCACGATCTCCGGCGTCGCCTTCATGGCGGCGCGTAGCGTGGGAAAATGGCAGATTCCCAGCACCTTGTGCCGCGGCAAGGGCTGCAAATCGAGGTGCAGGCGCTGGAAATAGGCCAGCGTGCCTTCCGAGCCGATCAGCAACGGCGCCAGATTGTCTGTCCAGGGATCGAGGCTGGCGAGGTTGTAGCCGGCAACGGAGCGCAGGATCTTGGGAAAGCGCTCGGCGATCTCGCTGTGGTGGCGCCGGACGATGTCGTGGATGGCGGCGAGCAGTTGCTGGGGCGGCCGGGCTCCCTCCCCAGCCGCCGGCGGGGGGCCGAATTGGGCCTCGCGGCCGTCGATCAGGACGGCGTCGATGGCGTGCACGTTGTGCACCATGTTGCCGTAATGGAGCGAGCGCGAGCCGCAGGCGTTGTTGCCGGCCATGCCGCCGATGGTGGCCCGGCTGGAGGTCGAGATGTCGACGGGAAACCAGAGGCCATGGGGCTTCAGCAGGCGATTGAGATCGTCGAGAACCAGCCCCGGCTCGACCACCACCCGCCGCGCCTCGGCATCGAAGGAGAGCAAGCGGTCGAGGTGCTTGCTGGTGTCGATGATCAGGGCCTCGCCGATGGCTTGGCCGCTTTGCGAGGTGCCGGCGCCGCGCGGCAGCACGGGCACACCCTCCTCGCCGGCTATGGCCAGGGCAGCCACCACGTCGTCGGCGCGGCTGGGCACCAGCACGCCGATGGGTTCGATCTGGTAGAGCGAGGCGTCGGTGGCATAGCGACCGCGGCTGGCGGCATCGAACAGCACCTCGCCGGCGGTTTCGCGGGCCAGGCGTTGGGCCAAGCGCGATTGGCCTAGGCGCCGGCCAGGTGGGGTCTTAACCCTCATTTCTCACCGGATCATGGCCTGGTTGGCGATTTATCGCCGCGCTTCGGCCATCTCTTCCGCCACCTCTTCGGGCAGGCGGAACCAGCGCAGCTTTTCCGCCTCGGGCGCCAGTTCGCAACAGCACGGCGCTTGGTCCTGGCGTCCCTGGACTGTTGCCGCCAGCCGGTCGGCCTCGGCCACCACCCCGTCCATCGAGACTGCCGGCGCCAGGGCACCGGCGGCGCCGGCCCCTTCGAGCAGCGGGATATCATCGAGCCGGCGCACCGCCGCGGTCCGGCTACGGTGCCACCAGGCCCCCGAGACGGTATCGAAATCGTATTCCGGCAACAGTTTCCAGCCCTCGCGGGCGATCCAGTCGACGGCCTCGATGATGAGCTCGATCTCGGCCTCCGAGTTGAAATAATTGAAGCCCAGCCGGGTCCAGCCGGGCTTCACCAGTTCGCAGCCGGCGACGATCTGCTTTTCGTATTGCTTCGAGGTCTCGAGATCGATGCCCAGCAGGCGATGCCCGTAGGGCCCGGCGCAGGAACAGCCACCACGAGATTGGATGCCGAACAGGTCGTTCAAGAGCGCCACCACGAAATCATAATGCAAATACCGGCCCTGGTGGCGCACCAGGAAGGAGATGATGGGCAGCCGAGCGGCACTGAGGCTGCCCAGAATCTCGATGTTGGGATTTTCCGACCAGCGTTCGATGGCCTGGCGGGCAAGCTCGGTCTCGTGGGCGAAGATGGCCTCGGCGCCGACCTCCTGCTTCAGGCGAAAGACCAGGCCGGCCCGGATCGAGCCGACGATTTCCGGCGTGCCGCCCTCTTCGCGGTGCACCAGGTCGTCGATATAGCGGTGCTCGTGGGCATTGACGTAGGCCACCGTGCCGCCGCCCGGCACCACCGGCACGCGATGGCTGAGCAGCCTTCTCTTGACCACCAGCACACCGGGCGTGCCGGGGCCGCCGACGAACTTGTGCGGCGAGATGAACAGCACGTCCTTGTCGGCCGGGCTTTCCTCTCCCGGCGCGGCGTTCATGTTGATGGGCACATAGGGTGCGGCGGCGGCATAGTCCCAGGCCGCAATGGCGCCAAAGCGGTGCAGCAGCGTCGTCACCTCGGTGCTACGGGTGATGATGCCGGTGACGTTGGAGGCGGCGGAAAAGGAGCCGATACGCAGCGGCCGCCCCTGGTAGCGTTCGAGTTCGCGCTGCAGGTGGGCGAGATCGACGTTGCCGCCCGCGTCTTCCTCGATCACCACCACCTCGGCAATGGTCTCGCGCCAGAGAAGCTCGTTGGAATGGTGCTCATAAGGCCCGATGAAGATCACCGGCCGCTGGTCGTCGGGGATCTGCTTGGCAAAGCCGTAACGATCATCCAGCGCCGCCGGCAGTCTCAAGCCGCAGATGTTGATGAACTTGTCGACCGTACCGGTACAGCCGGCACCGCAAAAGATCACGGCGTCGCGTTCCTCGTCGCCGCCCACCGACACGAGGATCAGCCGCCGGGCATCCTCGCGAAAGCCCGTGGTCTGGCGCCCGGTGCCCGAGGTCTCGGTGTGGGTATTGGCATATAGCGGCAGCACGATGTCGCGGATGGCGTCCTCGACGAACGAGAGCGCCCGCCCCGAAGCCGTATAATCGGCGTAGACCAAACGCCGGGGCCCATAGGGGCCATCGAGCATCTGGCCGTGGCCGATCACGCCGCGGCGAATCTGTTGCAACAATTCAGACGAATCCATACTGCTCTCCTGAACCGCCGGCGGCTCGCCGACGCCCGGCCATCATGGCAACTGCGGGGCCGGGGGAAAAGGGGAAAGGCGGCCTCAGGCCGGCGCAATTTCCCTGAACGACCAGCGCGCCTCGCCGTTCTCGCGCATCACCCGCAGGTGGCCCAACCAGTTGGCGTCGTCGCTCTGGGGAAAATCGCTGCGGGCATGGGCGCCGCGGCTTTCCTGGCGCCGGGCGGCGGCCTCGAGGATGAGGCGCGCGGTGCCGCAGGCCAGTTGCAGCTCGAGAAATTTCTCCATCATTGCCGGATCGTTGACGCCGCGAATACGGTGCGCCTGTTCACTGATCTCTCGCACCAGCACAAGCCCCTCCTCGAGGCCGGCGGCCTCGCGCACGATACCGCCGTGGCGCCACATGGCGTCGCGCAATTCGTGCTTGAGGGCGTCGGCATCGGCGCGCGGCTCGCCGGCCTGGGCCGTCACCCGCCTCGCCGGCCACCACGGCCCGGCCCTGGTCGCGCCCTGCGGCCCAGGCCGCCGCGGCCAGGCCGGCGCGGTGGCCGAAGACGACGCATTCGGTGAGCGCGTTGCCGCCCATGCGATTGGCACCGTGCAGGCCGCCGGCCGCCTCGCCGGCGGCATAGAGGCCGGGCTGGTCGGTCGCACCTTGCGTGTCGATAGCGGCGCCGCCGACCGCGAAATGAGCCACCGGCGAGATGCGCAAGGGCCGTTCGAAGGCTTTGAAGCGGCGGGCGAAATAGGCCTCCTTGGTGGCCAGCACCGGATTGGCGCGCCATTTCCCGCGGTCCGCCACGGTGAGGTCGAGCAGCACCTCGTTGCCCTCGACGGCGATCTCGTGAAACATCGCCTGCGACATGGTATCCCGGGCATGGTGGGCCACCGGGCGCTGGGTGATGCCGTATTTCTCCAGCACGTCCTCGCCGGCGTCGTTGATGATGCGGCCCAAGTCGGCGACGTCCGCCTCGAGCAGGAAGGTGGGAAGCTTGGGCTCATTGATGGCCAGGGGATAGAACTGCACGAACTCCATGTCCTGCAGCGTGGCCCCGGCCTCCAGGGCGAGCGCATAGGCATCGCCGGTCATGCGCTGGGGATTGTCGTGATGAAGATAAAGCCCCCCTGCCCCGCCCGCCGCCAGCACCACGGCGCCGCCACGCAGCTCAGCCCAGCCGTGTTCCGCCGAAAAAATACTCAGGCAGACGCCGTCCGGACCCGAATCTATTCGCCGCACCAGGCATTTGTCGACGAAACGCACGCCGAGCTCTTCCGCTTTGGCGACCTGGGTGCGCACGATCTCGCGGCCCCACATGGGCGCGCGGTCGGCCGTCGGGTCCTCGGGCTGGGCCAGGAAGTGGCCTTCCTCCGACTTCGAGTTCATACCCCAGTCCATCAGGTCCTGGAAACGATCGGCGGCATCGCTGGCCATCACGTCCAGCAGCTCGGGCTGTGAGAGGCCGCGCCCATTGGCCAGCGAAAGTTCTTTGTAGGCGCTCGCCGACATGCCCTCCCAGGGCCCGGCGAATACCCCCACGGCCATGGTCGTCGAAGTGCCGCGGCCGGGCGTGCTCTTGCCCACCACGCCGACCTCGGCCCCGGCCTGGCGGGCGGCGATGGCCGCCGTCAGCCCGGCCGCGCCCGAGCCGATGATCCAGACGTCGGCGTGTTGGGTTTGCATGTCTAGTCTCCTGATGTTCCCCCGCCGCATGCTATGGTCCGCCCCGGCGCACCGCAACATAGGATCACGGGGCAGCCAAAAAATAGGGCAATGAAATGGACGATGCGGTACTGCGGGCCGGCCGGGTTGCCGTGGTGACGGGGGCGGCCAACGGCATCGGCCGGGCGGCCTGCCGGCGCTTTGCCGAGCTTGGCATGAAAGTTTGTCTGGCCGACGTGGTCGAGGACGATCTGGCCGAGGCCGCAGCCGAGGTGGCCGAACTGGCGCCGGGTGGCGCTGCCGACGTGCTGGCCCAGCCCACCGACGTGGCCCGGCTGGCAGACATAGAAGGCCTCCGCGAGGCAGTGCTGAAGCACTTCGGCGAGGTCGGGCTACTGATGAACAACGCCGCCACCCGGGCCAGCGGCGATGCCCTGGGCAGGGCCGAGGCCTGGCAGCAATCCATTTCCGTCAACATGTGGGGCGTGATCCACGGGGTGCAGACCTTCGTGCCGGGCATGATCGAACAGGCTACGCCCTGCCGCGTGGTCATCACCGGCTCCAAGCAGGGCCTGACCAATCCGCCGGGCAACACGCCCTACAACGTCGGCAAGGCGGCATTGAAGACCTATGCCGAGTGCCTGCAGCACGAGCTGCGCAACACCCCTGATTGCCTGGTCACGGCGCATCTGCTGGTGCCGGGCTGGACCACTACCGGCAAGCGTGAGCACAAGCCCGGCGCCTGGCTGCCCGAACAAGTCGTCGAGGTACTGGAGGCGGGTTTGCAGAGCGGCGACTTCTATCTCGTCTGCGCCGACAACGAGGTGACGCCCGAGATGGACCGCAAGCGCCTGCTGTGGGCTGCCGGTGACGTCATCGAAGGGCGGCCGCCGCTGTCGCGCTGGCACCCGGATTACGCCGAGGCATTCGAGGAGTTCTCACCATGAGGTACCTTGCGACGGCGACCCTGGCTGCCCTGCTGTTGGCGCCGACGCCGGCACCGGCCGCCGAACCCTGGCAAGGCCCCATGATCGACGTCCACAGCCAGATCGACCGGCGCACAAATCTCGACAGCATCGTGCCGCTGCTGGACCAGGCCGGTGTCGCCCAGGTGGTGCTGTCGGCGCGCTTCAAGCAACCCTCGAGCGACGTCGTGGGCCTGGCCGAGCGCCACCCCGGGCGCATCATCCCGGCCGCCAAGACCAAGACCCGGGCCTTCATCAAGAACTCCGGCGGCTTTCCCCGGATCTTCAAGAAGGAGATGCAGAGCGCCAAATTTGGCGCCCTGGCCGAGATCATTATGTGGCACGCCGCCAAAAAGGGCGTGGGCGCCGGCAAGGCCGCCATGGACCCCGACGACAAGCGCCTCCAGCCCTTCCTCGCGGCGGCCCGAAAAATGGGCTGGCCATACACCTTGCCCACATCGAGTTCGCCGCCATGGACTGGGACAAAGAGCGCTACATGAAGAAGTTCGAGGCCTTTCTGGCGACCAACCGCGACGTCGCCATCGGTCTCATCCACATGGGCCAGCTCAAGGCCGACGATGCCGCCCGGCTGTTGCCGCTGCACAGCAATCTCTTTTTCGTCACCTCGCACAGCAACCCTGTCACCATCCAAGCCTCGCGGCTGCCTTGGACGCGCATGTTCTCAGGTCAGAAATTGGCGCCGCGCTGGCGCAAGCTGGTGCTGGCCTACCCCGACCGCTTCGTGCTGGCCTTCGACAACGTCTTCCATTTCCATTGGGAGCAGAAATTCCTGCCCCAGGTCGCAGTGTGGCGCACTGCCCTGGCGGCACTGCCCGATGCCGTGGCCCACGCCTTGGCTCACGGCAATGCCGAGCGATTGTGGAAACTGCCGCCGGCTAACCGTCGGCGGTGATCTTCTCCACCAGTTCGGACAGTACGTCCGCGGCCTTGTCGTTTTCGATCTGGCAGGTGCCGGCGGCGACGTGGCCGCCGCCGTCGTAGGCCAGGCAGAGTTCGCCGACGTTGGTCTGCGATGAGCGGTCGAGGATCGACTTGCCGATGGCGAAGACGGTGTTCTGCTGCTTCAGCCCCCAGAGCACATGGATCGAGATGTTGCACTGGGGGAAAACGGCGTAAATGACGAAGCGGTTGCCGGCGAAGATGGTTTCCTCTTCGCGCAGGTCCAGCACCACCAGGTTGTCGTTCACGGTGGCGCAGCGTTCGAGCTGAGCCTTGAACTGGGCCTCGTGCTCCATATAAATGCTCACCCGTTCCTCGACGTCGGGCAGCTTGAGGATGTCGGCGATGGTGTGCTCGCGGCAATAGTCGATGAGCTGCATCATGAGGTCGTAGTTCGAGATCCTGAATTCACGAAAGCTGTCCAGACCGGTGCGCGAATCCATCAGGAAATTCATCAAATCCCAGCCCTTGGGGTCGAGGATTTCGTCACGGCTGAACTGGGCCGCGTCGCTCTTGTCGACGGCCACCATGAGTTCGTCGTCGACGTTGGGGAACGTAGCTTTGCCGCCATAGTGGTCGAACACCACCCGCGCCGCCGAGGGCGCATCGGGATCGATGATGTGGTTCTCGGGCTCGCTGCCGCCGCGGCGGATGGTTTCGCTGAGGTGATGGTCGAAAGCCAGATGGCAGCCGGGCACGTAGGGCAGGTTGGTGGTGATGTCGTCGCCGCTGATCTCGACATTGCCGTCCTGCATGTCCTTGGGGTGGACGAATTTGATGTCGTCGATCAGATCCAGTTCCTTGAGCAGCACGGCACAAGCCAGGCCATCGAAATCGCTGCGCGTCACCAGACGGAATTTTTTCTCTGACAAGGAAGCCTCCTGCAGCTAGCGGTCATGTGTTGCCGGGCGACATCCCCCCGCCCCGGCAGCGATTCAAACACACCCGGCACTTTCTCATGGCCAGTTTATTCGGGGCGGCTCAGGCATCGCCGCTGAGATGACAGGCAACGCTGTGAGCAGGCGCCACTTCGCGGAACTCGGGCTCCTCGGTCCGGCAGAGTTCCTCGACAAGGGGGCAGCGGGTATGGAAGCGGCAGCCCTTGGGCGGGTCGATGGGGCTGGGAATGTCGCCCTTCAGGATGATCCGCTCGCGCTTGACCAGCGGGTCGGCGACCGGCGCCGCGGACAACAGCGCCCTCGTGTAGGGGTGCCGAGGATCGCGGAAAAGCGTCTCGCGGTCGGTCAACTCGACGATCTTGCCGAGATACATAACCGCCACCCGATGGCTGATGTGCTCCACCACGGCCAGATCGTGACTGATGAACAGGTAGGCCAGATTGAATTCTTCCTGCAGGTCCATCAGCAGGTTCAGCACCTGGGCCTGTACCGATACGTCAAGCGCGGACACCGGCTCGTCGGCGACGATCATCTCGGGCTCCAGCGCCAAGGCCCGCGCCACGCCGAGGCGCTGGCGCTGGCCACCGGAGAACTCGTGAGGATATTTCGCCGTGACCTCGGGCCGCAGGCCAACCTTGAGAAAGAGCTCTTTCACCCTGGCGTCGATTTCGGCGCCGGAGCCCTGGTCGTAGTTGCGCAGCGGCTCGGAGACGATAGAGCCGGCCGAAAGGCGCGGGTTGAGCGAGGCGTAGGGGTCCTGGAAGACCATCTGAATTTCGCGCCTGAGCGCGCGCATGCGACGGGGCCCGACCCGTGTGACATCCTCGCCATTGATGTGGATGCTGCCCGCCGTGGGGTCGATCAGGCGCAGCACCAGCTTGCCCACGGTCGATTTGCCCGAACCGCTCTCGCCCACCAGTCCCAGGGTCTCGCCCCGGCGGATGCTGAAGGAAAGGCCATCGACCGCCAGCACCGCACCGACCTGGCGCTTCAGCAGTTTGCCGTAGAGCGGGAAGTGCTTGCGCAGATCGGCGACCTCCAGGATGGTCTTGGCCTCGCTCTCGGTCATGGGCCGGCCTCCGCCACTTTGCTCCACTCCCAACAGGCGATCAGCCGCCCCGGGGCCTGTTCGACCAACGCCGGCACCGCCTCCAGGCACTGCGGGCCGACAAAGGGGCAGCGCGGCGCGAAGGAGCAGCCCGGGATCTCGTGGCGCAACGAAGGCACCACCCCGGGGATTTCCTGCAAGCGCGGGCGGCGCCCGCGGGCGGCGTCGCTGAGATGCGGGATCGAGCCCATCAGGCCCAGCGTGTAGGGATGGAAAGGGCGCTCGAAGAGGTCCTCGGTGCCGGCCTCCTCGACCTTGCGCCCGGCATACATCACGGCCACCCGCTGGGCCGTCTCGGCCACCACACCCAGGTCGTGGGTGATGATCACCACGGCGGCGCCGATCTTTTCCTTCAACTCCAGCATCAGGTTGAGGATTTGGGCCTGGATGGTGACGTCGAGCGCCGTGGTCGGCTCGTCGGCGATGAGGATCTCGGGATTGCAGGCCAGCGCCATGGCGATCATGACGCGCTGGCGCATGCCGCCCGACATCTGGTGGGGGTATTCCTCGACCCGCCTGCGGGCCTCGGGGATCTGCACCAGATCGAGAATCTCGATGGCCCGGTCCTTGGCGGCACGGGGCGAGACCTCCTGGTGCAACTCGATCGATTCGGCGATCTGACGGCCCACCGTCATCACCGGATTGAGCGACGTCATGGGCTCCTGGAAGATCATCGAGATGGCGTTGCCGCGGATCTGGCGCATGCGCGCCTCGCTCGCCTCGAGCAGGTTTTCGCCGCCAAAACGGATCGAGCCGCCCTCGTATTTGGCCGGCGGCTGGGGCAAGAGCCGCAGCACCGACATGGCCGTGACGCTCTTGCCGCAGCCCGATTCACCGACGATCGAGAGCGTCTCGCCGCGCTTGACGGTGATCGAAACGCCATCGACGGCGCGCACGATGCCATCGCGGGTGTAGAAATAGGTCTTGAGATCGTCGATCTCGAGCAGTGCGTCGTTGCCGGTCATGGGCGGCTACATGCGGCGCGCTATGCGCGGGTCGAGGGAATCGCGCAAGCCGTCGCCCAGGATGTTGACGGCCAGCACGGTGACGGCGAGCAACAAGCCGGGGAAAAAGATCATCCAGGGCGCGATCTGAAAATAGTCCCGGCCCTCAGCCATGATGTTGCCCCAGCTGGGAACCTCCGGCGGCGTGCCGGCGCCCAGGAACGACAGGATGGACTCGATCACGATGGCCGAGGCGCAGACGTAGGTGGCCTGCACGATCAGCGGTGCCATGGTGTTGGGCAGGATATGCTTGTACAGGATCTTGGGCAGCTTGGTGCCCACCGAGACCGCCGCCTCGACGTAAGGCTGTTCTCGAATGGTCAGCACCACGGCCCGCACCAGGCGCACCACCCGGGGCACCTCGGGTATGGTGATGGCGATGATGACGTTGGTGACGCTGGCCCCGGCCAGCGAGATCAGGGCAATGGCCAGCAGCACGCCGGGGATCGCCATAAGGCCGTCCATTATTCGCATGACGACGGCATCGACGGCCCGGATATAACCCGCCAGCAGGCCGATCACCAGCCCTATGACGGTGGCAATGACGGCCACGGCCAGGCCCACGGTCAGCGAGATGCGGCCGCCATAGACGACCCGGGCATAGACTTCGCGGCCCAGGAAATCGGTGCCGAACCAGAACTCGGCGCTGGGCGGCTTGAGGCGGATGATGGGGTTGAGCTCCAAGGGGTCCGAGGCCAGCAGCGGCGCCGCCAGCGAGATCAGCGCCATGGTCACCAGGACAGCCGTACCCACGACCACCGTCGGATGGCGCCGGGCATATTTCTTGATGCGGCTCGCCAGCGGCGGTGGCGGGCCCAGGTCGAGGTCGTCATCGGCCAATGCCGCGGCAGAAGTCGGTGTGGTGTCGACCATCAGTAACGGATCCTGGGATCGAGCACGGTGTAGGACAAATCGATCAGCAGGTTGACCACCACGAAGACCCCGGAAAACAGCAGGATGACGCCCTGAATGACGGGATAGTCGCGGCGCAGCACACTGTCGATGGTGAGCCGGCCGAGACCGGGAATGTTGAAGACGCTCTCCGTCACCACGACGCCGCCGATCAGCAAGGCGATGCCGATGCCGATGATGGTGACGATGGGCACGGCGGCGTTCTTGAGGGCGTGGCGGATCAGCAGCGTGCGATTGTCCAGCCCCTTGGCCCGGGCCGTGCGGATGTAGTCCTCGGTCAGCACTTCGAGCATACTGGCCCGGGTGATGCGGGCGATCAGGGCGATAAAGATGATGCCGAGCGCAAAGGTGGGCAGCGCGATGGAGCGCGAAAAGGGAACGATACCTTCGGCGATGTGCTTGTAGCCCTGCACCGGAAACCAACCCAGCTTGAGCGAAAAGCCCCACATCAGGGCATAACCGATGACGAACACCGGCACCGAAAAACCCAGCACCGAAAACACCATGACGGCCCGGTCGGTGAACGTTCCGGCCCGCCAGGCGGCAATCATCCCCAACGGTACGGCGACCAGCACGGCGAACACGATGGTCGCCACGGCCAGAGCCAGAGTGGGCTCCAGGCGCTGGCCGATCAGCTTGGTGACCGGCATGTTGGAGAAGATCGAAACGCCCAGGTCGCCCGACAGCACATTGCCGATCCAAGTGAAGAACTGGACATAGAGCGGCTTGTCGAGGCCGAGTTGGACGCGGATGCGCTGGATGTCTTCCGGCTGCGCATAATCGCCGGCGATGACCGCCGCCGGATCCCCCGGCGTCATGTGAAGCAGCAGGAATACCGCCACCGCCACCACGCCCATCACCGGCACGGTGGTCAATATGCGGCGTACGATATAGGCGTACATACGGGGTCTATCGCCCTGGCAAGGCGGAGCTCCGGGGCAGACCGCCGGACTGCATCAGGCCGACAACGTCGGCCGCTTGCCGGCCCAGGGCGCCAGCCGCTCCAAGGCCGCCGCCGCCTGCAGCACGCGCTGGTCTTCGTGCATGCGGCCGACGATCTGCAGGCCGATGGGCAGGCCATCCTTGGTGAAGCCGCAGGGAACGCTGGCCGCCGGGTGGCCGGTGGCGTTGAAAGGGAAGGAAAACGGCGTCCACTTAAAGAGCTCCTCGGCAGCGATGGCGTCCGGGTCGGGCGCCACCCGGCCCACCTCGAAAGCCGGCACCGCCACCGCCGGCGTCAGCAAAAAGTCGTAGTTCTCGAAGAATTGCTGGACCTTGCCGCAGAAGTCGTAGCGCTGGATACGCGCCCCGATATAGTCGACCGCCGAATACTCCATGCCGCGTTTGATCATGTACACCAGACCGGGATCCATCTGGTCTTCCCACTCGGGCAGGTATTGCGAAAGGCCGCCGGCCATGGCGCCCTGGTAGAGCACCAGGAAAAACTCCGAGGGATCACCGAGACCAGGATCCTCGTCGTCCACCTCGGCACCCAGTTCGGTGAAGCTCTTGGCCGCTTTTTCCGTGGCCGCGGCGACTTCCGCGTCGACCGTGGCGTAGCCCAACGTCGGGCTCCAGCAAACCTTGGCGCCACGGATGCCGGCCTGCAGGCCGCTGAGATAATCCTGTGGCCCCAGCGGTTGGCTGTAGCGGTCGCGGGCGTCATAGCCGGCGATCACACCCAGCATCAGCGCAGCGTCGCTGACGGTTCGGGTCATGGGCCCCAGGTGCGAAAGTTGTTCGTTGGTCGGCATGGGGTAATAGGGCACGGTGCCCAATGTCGGTTTGATGCCGAAAATGCCGGCGAAGGCGCAGGGAATGCGGATCGAGCCGCCGCCGTCTCCGCCCTGGGCCAACGGCCCGAGGCCAGCGGCAACCTGCGACGAAGCCCCGCCGCTGGAGCCGCCCGGGGTGCGGTCCGTGTTCCAGGGATTGCGGGTAATGCCGGTGACGGCGCTGTCGGTGCAGCCCTTCCAGCCGAATTCCGGGGTCGTGGTCTTGCCCAGGAAGACGCCGCCGGCAGCCCGCAGGCGGCTCTCCAAAGGGGTATCGATATCGGGCACGTCGTGTTCGAAGATCTTCGAGCCCCGCATGGTGCGAATGCCCTTCGACATCTGCAGGTCTTTGATCGAGTAGGGCACGCCATGCAGCGCGCCCAGGGGCTGCCCTTTCATCACCGCTTGTTCCGCGGCCTTTGCCTGCTCGATGGCCAACTCCGGGGTCGGCGTACAGAAACAATTCAGTACCGGGTTCAAGGCCTCGATCCGGGCCAGCACGGCCTCCGTCACCTCGACCGGCGACAAGCGGCGGCTACGGATATCGGCAGCCAACTCCGTGGCCGGCCGGAAACAAAGGTCTTCGTCACTCATGGCGTTCTCCCCCATGGTGTCCCCTGTGGTGTCCTCACCCGGAACCGGCCGCCGGCCCATAAGGGCCGGCGGCCAATCTCGTCCGAAGTCGCTAGTTCCTCTTGATGTTCCAGAAGAACGAAGCCACCGACGGAATTATGCCACTGAGGTCGCTGCGGTAGGCACGGAAGAAGAAGTACTGACCCAGCGGAATGTAGGTGACGTAATCCATGGCCCGCTGTTGCATTTGTACGGACAGTTCCGCCAGCTTCTTGGGATCGCCTTCGTTAGCGAATTTCTTCCCCAATGCCTGCAGCTTTTCGTCACAAGGCCAGCCGAACCAGGCCTTGTCGCAAGTGCCCGCGACTCCGTAATGCAGCATCGGGTTCATCAGCATTTTGGCCGGCCAGGCGGTATGGAAAATATTCCAGCCACCTTCCGAGGGCTTTTTCTTCTCGGCCCGGCGCGAGGTCACCGTCGACCAATCCATGGCCTGGTCATCGAGGTTGATGCCAATCTTGCGCAGCAGGTTGGCCGTCACCAGGCTGGCCGAATGAAGCTGCGGGATATCGGTCGGGTGCAGCAGCACGACCTTTTCGCCCTTGTAGCCCGCTTCTTTCAGGAGCTGCTTGGCTTTGTCGAAATTCTGCTGCATGACACGCTCGGCACCAACCTCGCTGCCATAGGGTGTGTCGCAGATGAAAAACGACGGGCAGGTGCGCCAGGAGTTCGGGATCGATGAGTTGGCCTGCTGATAGGTGGCCTGGTCGACCATCCATTGCAGCGCCTGACGGGCCTTGATGTTGTCAAAGGGCGGGTGCTTGTGATTGATCACCAGCCAGGGCTGCCAGCCCAGGGCATCGGTGGTCTCGACGGTAACACCCTCAGCCGCCTTGGCTATCGGAACCAGGTCCGCCTTGAGATTTTCGATGAGGTCGATCTCACCGGCCTGCAGCGCATTCAGGGCCGTACTGGCGTCAGGGATGTAGTGCCATTCCAGGCGGTCGAAGTTGGCCACCTTGCCGCCGGCGAAATTGCTGGCCGGCTCGTTGCGCGGAACGTAAGCCGTGTTCCTGGTGTAGATCACCTTGCTGCCGGGCACCCATTTGTCTTTCTCGATCTTGAAGGGGCCCGAGCCGGTAAGCTCAGTGATTTGCTTGTGGGCATCTGTCTTGGCGACACGTTCCGGCATCATGAAGGGGACGTTGGACATGTCCTTGCCGAGCGCTAGGATGGTGGCACCAAAGGGCTCCTTCAGGGTCAGTTTGACGGTCTTGGCGTCGACCGCCTCCATCTTGTCCATGCGCTTCATCAGCCTCTGGCCCAAGCCGTCACGCTTGCCCCAACGAGCGATCGAGGCGACGCAGTCGGCGGCTGTGACGGGCGCTCCGTCGTGCCACTTCAGTCCGTCGCGCAATTTGATGACGTAGATCAGCCCATCATCACTGACGGTGTAGCTCTCGGCCATCTGAGGCTGCATCTGGAATTTCTCATCGACCGCGAACAAGGTGTCGTAGATCGTATAGCCGTGGTTGGCGGTGATCAGCGCCGTGGTCCAGATCGGATCGATGTTTTTGAGATCGGCGTGAACCGATACTTTGAGTACCGATTCAGCATTAGCCGACACCGACAGCCCGATCGCCATCGACGCGCCGACAACAGAATGTAACAGTCTACGCATTGGCCCTCTCCCCTTGTTGTCTCCAAAACGATTGTTCTTGTTGCGCCGCAACCCTAACACTCTACCAGGGTCCGGCCAAGCCGCCAGAGCGCAACGCCAGGATGACTTAAGCCAGCCATTCCGCATTGTCGGAACCCAGCGCCGGCGAGGGACGAGACCAGCCCGGGGTGGTCTCGGAGAGCTCGAGCAGCGGCCCCAGGTGACGGATGGGGCCATAGCCGGAATCGCTCTCCATCCGCAACGCCGCCAGCTCGTCCGGCGCCAGGTCCAGGTCGGGCTCGGGCGGCTCGGTCTTGCCCTGGCGGTAGAGGAACATGCCGGATTGACAGAGCGAGACCTTGACGTGGTAGCTGCCGCCCTCCGTGGCACGCCGGGCCAGGGCCAGCAGGATGCCGAAGGCGCCCAGGTAACCGGTCGAATAATCGCAAGCCGCCGCCGGCAACAGCGCCGGCCGCTCTGAGCCCGAATCGTGGCAGAGCCCGGTCACCGCCTGGGCCACCTGCTCCCAGCCGGCGCGCTGGCGCAAGGGCCCGTACTGGCCGAAGCAATCGATGGAGGTGTAGATCAGCCCCGGCCGCAAAGCCGCCAGATCTTCCGCCCCGAAACCGCGGGCCGCCAGCACGCCGGGCCGGTAGCCCTGGGAAAAGACGTCGGCGCCCGCCACCAGTTGGCGCAGCCGTTCGGCCTCCGCCGGCTGATCCAGATCGAGAAAGCAACTACGTTTGCCGTGGCTGAGGTCGATCACGAAGGGCTCGATCTGCGGCGCATGTTGGGCCGCCACCATCAACACCTCGGCGCCGAATTCGGCGCAGGTGCGGGCCGCCACCGGGCCGGCCAGGATGCGTGTGAGATCGAGCACCCGGATGGCGCCCAGCGGCGGCCCGTCGTCCTCGGCGAAGGGTTCGGGGTCGCTGTCGCCGATCTTCTCGATCTCGACCAGCGGCCGGGCCGCCAGGGCCTGGCCGTGGGGATGCGCCAGCCATTCCGAATTCTCGCGTATCATGCCGCCGCAAGCCCTGGCTTCGTCGATGGCACCCTCCAACTCCAGGGCGTCGCGCTGGCCGATGGCCTGGGCCACGGCTTCCGGCGTGGCCTGGCAGCCGAGCACGCCGAGCACGCGATCCTTGAGGTGCTCGAGCCCGAAATGGGGCAGGAACCAGCGCCCGTCCCGGGTCTCATAGGGCTGGGTCATCGTCAGCGTCGTAAGCACGGCCGCGGCCAAGGGGAAAGGCTGGTAGGAGCCGTCCGCCTGGCGCGCCTCGAGGTAGGCAAAGCTCTTGTGGGCGGCGGCTCCCTTGCGGGCGTCGATCGAGACGCGCTGGCGCCGCCCCGTCTTCATCTCCCAGATGTCCGAGACCGCCACCCCGATAGCGGCCAGCACCGCCGCCCCGGTTTCGCCGATCTTGAAGTGGCTGGAATAGACCGGGTCGGCGCCGCTGATCTCGGCCTCGGCCCCATCGGATCGGTTGCGGATGCCCATGAGCTCTTGAAAGGCAGCATTCATTTTCTCGCACCCCCACTATCGGATTTGCCAATGCCAGAAGTATAGACGGCAGGGGAGGAGCGGGTTGGAATCCCACCCCATCCGCCATTATCCCCATCCGCCACAATTAACCTCGAGCAACTTTCGCAAAATATTTTCGGCCTCGGCCGCCTCGGCCTCGAAATTATGGCTCTAAACCTTTCATAGGGTCAGGTAACGCGGCGAACCAAGACGAACTGGTCGGACAGAGATCGAGGGTCCCCGGGCGTCCAACCTGAGCATCCAGCGAAGACCAACGCCGCGTGACCGGGGCTATTGCCGCCCCGCTGGAGCCGGCTAGTCAAGGAGGTACACCGATGCAAACCTTTGCCGCCGAAATCGGCGCCCTGATCGACCGGGGCGCCCTGTACGTCGCCCATCACTCGGCCGACCAGGACGGCCAAGCCATGCTGCCCTATCTCCGCACCATGGTGCCGGCCAGTCAGTTGCTGGCCATCCCCGCCCCGCTGCCAGGCGTCGAGAGGGACGCGTCCAAGGGCTCCTCCGAGATGCCTGTCCTGCCTCGTTTCGGTACAACCCATATCGCCAAGATCGACTACAAATCCGTGGATGAGT
>JASLXG010000207.1 GCA_030740435.1 Alphaproteobacteria bacterium
CCGAGGCCGATGCCGTGGCCCACCTCCTTGGTGGTGAAGAAGGGCTCGAAGATCTTGTCGAGGTCCGCCGGGGCGATGCCCTTGCCGGTATCGCTGACCTCGACCAGCACGTAATCGCCCGGCAGCACCGTCTCGGGACCGGATTCGATGGCCCTTTCGACCAGGCGGTTCGAGGTACGGATGTTCAGGACCCCACCCTCGGTCATGGCGTCGCGGGCGTTGACGGCGAGATTGATGATGACCTGCTCGAGCTGGCCCTGATCGACCAGCACCCGGCCCAGGGTGCGGCCGTGGACCATCTCGAGCTCGATGGTCTCGCCCATCAGGCGGGTCAACAGGTGCGAGAGCTCGGCCAGCACGTCGGTCAGGTCCAAGACCTTGGGCTGCAGCGTCTGGCGCCTGGAGAAGGCCAGCAATTGGCGCACCAGGTTGGCCGCCCGGTTGGCGTTCTGCTTGATCTGCATGATGTCGGCGAAGGATTGGTCGCCGGGCGGGTGGCGTTGCAACAAGAGGTCGCTGTAGCCGATCATGGCGGTCAAGAGGTTGTTGAAGTCATGCGCGATGCCGCCGGCCAACTGGCCCACCGCCTGCATCTTCTGGGACTGGGCGAACTGGGCCTCGAGCGTCTTCTGGTCGGTGGTATCGACGACATAGACGATGAGGTCGCTGGGCACCTGGCTGCCGTCGCCGGTGCGCCGGGTATAGAACTGCACGATGCGCTGCTCGCCGGTCAGGCGCACTTCCAGGGGTGGCGTATCCTGCTCGCCCTGCTGGGCCGCCGCCATCTGGTCGGCCACGGCGTCGTGGTTGGCCTCGTCGATAAGGTCGAAAAAGGACGGCAGGGCCTCGTCGAAATCGGCCATGCCGATCATGCCGCGGAAGGCGGCGTTGGTCTCGACCACCATGCCCTCGCCGTCGACCATGACGATACCCACGGGCGCATAGTCGAAAAAGCGGCGAAAGCCCTCCTCCGCCTTGCGCAAGGTTTCTTCCAACTCGAGCTCGCCCGTGAGGTCGCGCACGATACCGCTGATGGTGCCGACGCGGCCGTTCTGGTCGCGCGCGATGGAGCGGCTCCAGGCCGCCGGGAAGACCTCGCCGCGGCGATTCTTGAGTCTGACCTCGCGCACGTTTTCCGGCATCGTCATGGCCGTCGCCGCCGGTACGGTGGCGAGGAAATCCTCGAGCCGCGAACCGGCCGCCACCAGTTCGTCCGGCGCCAGGCCCAGGCTTTCGGCCAGCACCCGGTTGACCAGCGTAAAGCGGCCCTCGGCATCGGCGGTATAGAGCCCCAGCGGCAGGTTGTCGACGAACTCGGCGAGCTGAGCCTGGCCGGCGCCGTCCTCCAGGCGGCCGGCATCCGACAGTGCCCAGACAACGTGGTCACCGAACTCCTCGAAGGGATGGGCGGAAACCCCCAGCAAGCGCCGCCGCCCGCCGGCCGGCCGATAGCCCAGCACGTCTTGCACGGCCAGACCGTCCAGCGCATTGGCCTCGAGACGGCCGAGCTTGGCGCGCGTCATCTGATCGTCACCGAAAAGCGCCGCCAATGCCGCTACTCTGGTCCCTGCTACTTCGCCGGCGCCGCCGGCCAGGGCCCGGTATGCGGCATTGGCGAAGACGACGCTGCCGTCCTCGGCGGTAACGAGGCGCGCTTCGGGAAAGCGCTGCATGGCGGCGAACAGGATATCGGCGCGATCGTCGCGGCCCTGGCGGTCGATCAGGCGGTAGACCAGGAGGCCGGCCGCGGCGACGCCGACGGCAGCCACCAGGGCCAGCCCGAGCGCCCCGGCCAGACCAATCCTGTCGAGCATGAGAACACCGTAAAAGAGCGCCCCGGCAACACCGCAAAGAGCCAAGCCATGGGCCCAGGGCGGCGCCGCCAGGAGGCGCCGATGAAGCGGCGCCCTGGTCCGCTTATCGTGCGACCCGGCAGGTACATCCATGATGGATCCGTTTTTGGGCAATCTATTTCGAGCCACCCCTAGCCCGCATTTTTCGCCGCTTCACGGCCCCGGCTTCAGCTTGCGGCGCGCCGCCTGGGCATGCGGTTCTTGAGCTGCAGGACGTAGCTGATGATTTCGGCCACCGCTTGATAATGCTCTACCGGAATGTCCTGGTCCACCTCGACGACGGCATGCAGTGCCCGCGCCAGCGGCGGGTTCTCGACGATCGGCACGCCGTGTTCCTCGGCCACCTCGCGAATCCTCAGCGCCACATTGTCGGCGCCCTTGGCCACCACCTTGGGCACCTCGGTCACCAGATGCTCGTACTGCAGGGCGATGGCGAAATGGGTCGGGTTGGTGACCACCACGGTGGCCTCGGGGACGGCCTGCAACATGCGCTGGCGGGCGCGTTCCTGGCGGATCGAGCGCAGCCTGGCCTTGATCTTGGGGTCGCCGTCGGAATCCTTGTGCTCGTCCTTGATCTCCTGGCGCGACATGCGCAGCGACTTCTTGTGCTCGAAAAGCTGGTAGGCATAGTCGAGCATGGCGATGAAAGCGAGCACCGAGGCCACGCCGAGGAGCAGTTTCAAGGCCTCGCTATGCACCAGTTGCAGCACCTCGACCAGATCGAGCGCCATGATCTGGGGCAGGAATCTGCTGTCCGGCCAAATCAGATAGAGCGCCAGGCTGCCGACGATAACCAGCTTCAGCAGATCCTTGAAGAATTCGGCCAGGGTGCGCAGCGAGAACTTCTGCTTGAGCCCCTTGATCGGGTTCATCTTGCTGAAGTCGGGCTTCATCTTCTCCGCCGACAGCACCGGCTTGTGCTGAATGACGTTGGCCGTCAGCGAGGCCACCACGAACACCAGCAGCGGCAGCGAGAGAACGCCGAAGATGGCCAGGCCGAGTTCCCTCACCAGCACCATCATTTGGCCTGGATCGAAAGGCATGTCGTGGGGCGAGGAGAGAAAAACGCCGAGCGTGGTGCGCACGCGGCCCACCAGCCAGGGCCCGAAGGCGCCGATCACCAGGGCGCCGCTGGCGATCATGAACCAGTTGTTGACTTCCGTGAAGCGGGGCACCTGCCCCTTCTTGATGGCATCCTCGAGTTTGCGCGCAGTCGGATCTTCTGTTTTTTGGGCCGGATCCTGATCTGACTGAGACATAACCTAGCCCACCACCAGGAGCGCCGCCATGCGCCCCTCGAAATAGTTGATGAACCAGATCATGGCGCCTCGACAGCACGATGGCCAGGATGATCAGGCTGGCGGTGATCTGCAGCGGCATGATGACGAAGAAGATCGGCAGCCGGGGCATCAGCCGGGTCAACAGGCCGACGCCGACGTAAAAGGTGATGCCGTAAACGATGAAGGGCGCGGCGATCTGCATACCCACCCGGAAGGAGCCGCTGACCAGATCCTGGGCCATGGTGGCCAGGTCGCCGGTATCGGGCACTTGGCCCGGGGGAAACAGGGCGTAGCTGTCATAAAGTGCGCGCAGCATCATCTGATGCAGGTCGGTGGCAAAGATCATCACCACGCCCAGCACCGAAAAGAAGCTTGCCACCATGGCCCCCTGGATACCTTGGGTAGGATCGACGAGTTGGGCGAAACCGAGGCTCGACTGAAAGGCGATGACCGTGCCGGCGGTGTGCAGCGCGGTCATCATCAAGCGCCCGACGGCGCCGATGACCAGGCCTATACCGGTTTCGCCGCCGACCAGCAGAAATATCTCGAGCCCCGACGAGGGCTGGGCCGGAATCAAGGGCACCACCAGGGGCGACAGCGCCAGGGTGACAAAAAGCGCCATGCTCAAACGGTAGCGCGCCGGGATCGAGGGCTCGCCGAAACCCGGCATGATCATCAGCGCCGCGCCCAGGCGCACGAAGACCATCATGAAGGCAAAAATCTCGACGCTGAGGATCTCGCCCAGCATGGCAGCTCAGGGAATGTTGGCGATGCGCGCCGCCATACGTTCCATGAAGGCGTTGAGCGTGCTTCCCATGAAAGGCAGAAAGAGCAGCAGCGAGAGAAAGGTCGCCAGGATCTTGGGGATGAAGGTCAGCGTCATCTCCTGGATCTGGGTCAGCGACTGGAAGATCGCCACCACCAGGCCGACGCCGAGCGCCACCGACATCAGGGGACCGACCACCTTGACCAACACCCAGATGGTGTCGCGGGCGATGTCGAGGAGATCGGGTCAGGAGATCGGGTCCGGACATGCGCGTTCGAGTTCTGCCTATTAGTCCCTGTGATTCCCTGGGGCGTCCCTGGAACCACTCAGATCGGCATCTTGATGATTTCCTGGTAAGCCTGGATGACCCGGTCGCGCAGCGCCATGACCGTCTGCAGCGTCACCTCGGCATCGCTGACCGCGGTCACCACATCGACCAGTTCAGCCTTTTTGGCGGCCGCCAGCAGGCTGGTCTGTTCGCCCGTGCGGCCGGTTTCCATGGCATCGGTGGTGAACTGTTCGACCAACTGGGTGAAGCTCTGGCCCTGAGCCCCGGCCTTGCCGTCGGCGCCGCCGGCCTTGGGAACTTCAGCAACCGGCGTCAGGCCGATGGAGGAAATATTTTCAGCCATTTCGGCAACCCCTTTGATTTTTTTCGCGGCGCGCGTTCGGGTATGTCAGGTTTGGGCTCGGCCGCCCGCTCCCCTGGCCTGCCCCCCGAAAACTGGTCCAGCCCGGATGTTAGGATTGGGTTGGCTTGAAGGAGGGCAAAATGGCGAAGAAGAATCACACGGTTGAGCAGATTATCGGCAAGCTCCGCGAGGCGGAGGTCCGGCTAAGCCAGG
>JASLXG010000208.1 GCA_030740435.1 Alphaproteobacteria bacterium
CCCTCACCGGGCGGGCGCATCCGCGCCCTTGGCCTCCGCCCCCGTTCCGGGGGCGGCTTAGCGACGCCGTCACAGTGTGTTTTTTTGCTGCTTGGTCTTGGTGCAACGGGAGCGACCGCGACCCGCCGCTACTGCGGCGCCCCCGCGGAGGCTGCGGAGCGCAGCGGAGCCGCCGTGAGCGACAAAAACTAACCCGGATCTTGATCCGGTCTAGCTCTTCGCTCATGGGCCATGTTGCGCATGGCTTTTTGCAGCTTTTCGAAAGCCCGGACCTCGATCTGGCGCACCCGTTCGCGGCTGATGGCGTAGACCTTGCTCAACTGGTCCAGCGTGCTCGGCTCCTCGCTGAGGCGGCGTTCGCCCAGGATGTGGCGTTCGCGCTCGTTGAGGTCGGCCAGCGCCGCTTCCAGCATCTCGCGGCGCTCGGCCAACTCCTCGGACTCGCCATAGGTGGTCTCCTGGTCGGGCGCTTCGTCGACCAGCCAGTCCTGCCACTCGCCGTCACCGTCGATGCGCAAGGGCGCGTTCAGCGAGTGGTCGGGCGCCGCCAGGCGGCGGTTCATCTGCACCACGTCCTTTTCCGGGACATTGAGCTGGGTGGCGATGTGCTCTACCTGATGAGGCTTGAGGTCGCCGTCGTCGATGGCCTTGATCTTGCCCTTGATCTTGCGCAGGTTGAAAAAAAGCTTCTTTTGGGCCGTCGTGGTGCCGATCTTGACCAGCGACCACGAATGCAGGATGTATTCCTGGATCGAGGCCCGGATCCACCACATGGCGTAGGTCGCCAGGCGGAAACCGCGTTCGGGGTCGAAGCGCTTGACCGCCTGCATCATGCCGACGTTGCCCTCGGAGATGAGCTCGCCCAGCGGCAGGCCATAGCCGCGATAGCCCATGGCGATCTTGGCCACCAGCCTGAGGTGGCTGGTGACGAGCTGGTGCGCGGCATCGGCGTCGGCATGCTCCTGCCAGCGGCGCGCCAGCATGTATTCCTGCTCGACCTCGAGCATGGGGAACTTGCGAATCTCCTGCAGATAGCGCGAGAGTGACCCTTCGGGCGTGATTACCGGAATGACTTCTCGCGCCATGGCTTGATCCCGCGTTCCCGGGGTCCCTAGTCGTTTCGCCGCTGTGGGTAAAAAACCCCCCGCGGCCCGAATCTACAAAATTCGGACCAATAAAGCATTAAGGGACTGGCGGGCACGGTTTCAAGGATGGAGACAGAAAATTCGGCAGCCGCTCACGCGGCTTTTTGTGTGGACCCTCACCGGGCGGGCGCATCCGCGCCCTTGGCCTCCGCCCCCATCCCGGGGGCGGCTTGGAGCTGCCGCCACTTGTGGCTTTTTCTACTTGGTCTTGGTGCAACGGGAGCGACCGCGACCCGCCGCTACTGCGGCGCGCCCGCGCAGGCTGCGGAGCGAAGCGGAGCCGCCGTGAGCGATAAGACTCCCGCCGCCGTGAGCGGCAAAAAAGCTAAAACGGATCTCAATTCATGAGATCCGTTTTAGCGCCGTCAACAGCGCGGCGAAGTCGGCCGGCGGCGGGCGCTCGAAGCTTAAAGTGCGATCCTCGGCCGGATGCTTGAAACCCAACGTGCGGGCGTGCAGGGCCTGGCGCCGGAAACCGGCCAGGGCGGCCCGGGTGCCGGCGTCGAGATCCTTGGCGGCGGCCCGGCGGCCGCGGCCGTAGAGCGGATCGCCGACCAGCGGGTGGCCGCGGTGCGCCAGGTGGACGCGGATCTGGTGGGTGCGGCCACTGGCCAGGCGGCACTCGATCAGGCTGGCCGGCCCCAGGCGCTCGAGCACGCGATAGCGGGTGAGGGCCGCTTTGCCGCCGGCGACCACTGCCATTTTCTTGCGGTTCCGCGGGCTGCGGCCGATGTTGCCGCTGATCTCGCCGGCCAGCGGCGCCGGGTTGCCCCAGACCACCGCTTCATAAAGACGCTCGATGCTGCGGGAGGCGAACTGAGCCGCCAGGCTTTGGTGGGCGGCGTCGTTCTTGGCCGCCACGATCAAGCCGGACGTGTCCTTGTCGAGGCGGTGCACGATGCCCGGCCGGCGCACCCCGCCGATACCGGAAAGACTGGCGCCGCAATGGCCCAGCAGCGCATTCACCAGCGTGCGGTCGGGGTTGCCCGGGGCCGGGTGGACGACCAGCCCGGCCGGCTTGTCGATGACGATCAGGTGGCTGTCCTCGTAGACCACGTCGAGCGCCATGTCGGCCGCCAGCGGCACCGCCTCGACGGCCGGCGGCACCGCCACGACCAGCACCTGGCCCGGTTTGACCCCGGCCGAGGGGTCCGATATCGTCGCGCCTTCGCTGCGCACCTGGCCCGCGATGATCAGCCCCTTGAGGCGCGTGCGCGAGAGCGTCGGCAGGGCCTGGGCCAGCACCTTGTCGAGGCGGGCGCGGCCACCGGCTGAGCCGGTTTTTCCTACCGTTACCGTGTGTTCAACCGTATCGGTCATCGCCCTTCGCCAGCGGAGATAAAGGGTTTTGAAACAAGACTACCGTGCGCTCAAGCTTCTGGTCATCGTCATGGCGGTGATGATCGTCGTCGGTTTCGCCGTGGTGATCTATACCATCATCCAGCGCGCCAGTGCTTCGTTGGCCGAAGAAAAGCCGGTCGCTGCCGACACCCAGGGCTTCGGCGAGGTCACGTTCCGAACGCCGCCGGGCAGCCGGATCGCCGATACGGAAATGCACGAACACCGCCTGTCCTTGCACGTCGAGCATGCCGACAAAACGCAAAGCATCCACATCTTCGACCTGAGGACCGGCCAGGAAATCGGCATCATCCGCACCGAGCAACGCTAGTGGCAAGTGCGGTTAGCAAACTGAGCATTACGAAATCGCAACTGCGCGCCATCGAATCAGCGGCCGAGGCGGCCTATCCGGAAGAATCCTGCGGCCTGCTGGTGGGGGAAGGCGCGGACTTGTTGCGCCTGACGGCGCTGCACCCCAGCCCCAACCTGGCCGAGGATCGCCGCCGCCGCTTCGAGGTCGACCCGGCGCTGCTGTTGCGGCTGCACAAATCCTTGCGCGCGAGCGAGCAGCGCCTGATCGGCCTTTACCATTCCCACCCCGAGGGCCCGGCCGAGCCTTCGGCCCACGATCTCTCGCGGGCCTGGCAGCCCGAACTGGCCTGGTTGCTAACGGCGGTATCCGGCCCTCGCGCCGCTGGCGCCACGGGCGCTTTTTTGTTCTCGGCCGAGCCCGAGCCCCACTTCGAGGCGCTGGAACTGGCGGTCGTCGACGATGAAACTTCCGGCGAAGCGTGATAGGAAGGGCGGCTTTCGCCACGGGAACAGACGACCGGGACCAACGAATGAACCATCCGGCCAACTTCGGCAGCGACAACGTGAGCGGCGTCTCGCCCGAGATCATGGCGGCCCTGGAGGCCGCCAACCAGGGCAGCGCCGGGGCCTATGGCGCCGATGCCTGGACAGGCCGTCTGGCGGCCCGCTTCGCCGAGGTCTTCGAGACCGAGGTAGCGGTCTTCCCGGTGGCCACCGGCTCTGCTGCCAACGTGCTGGGCCTGAGCATGCTGACGCCGCGCTTTGGTGCCATCTATTGCCACGCCGAGGCCCACATCCAAGAAGACGAGTGCGGCGCCCCGGAATTCTTCACCGGCGCCAAGCTGATGCCGCTCAATGGCCCTCACGCCAAGCTCGAGCCCGAGGTCCTGGCCGCCGCGTTGGCGCTGACCGGCAGCCGGCCGCCGCACCAGGTCGAGCCGGCGGCCCTGAGCATCAGCCAGGCCAGCGAGCTCGGCGCCTGCTACCGGCCGGCCGAGATCGCGGCCCTGGCCGAAGTGACCCGGGGCTACGGCATGGCGCTGCACATGGACGGCGCGCGGCTGGCCAACGCGCTGGCCTTTCTCGATTGCAGCCCGGCGGATGCGACCTGGCGGGCCGGCGTCGACGTGCTCAGCTTCGGCGCCACCAAGAACGGCGCCATGGCGGCCGAGGCGGTGGTCTTCTTCAGGCCCGAACTGGCCGAGACCTTTCCCTACCGGCGCAAGCAGGGCGGGCACCTGTTTTCCAAGATGCGCTTCCTCTCGGCCCAGCTCGAGGCCTATCTCAGCGACGATCTCTGGCTCAGGAACGCCCGCCAGGCCAATGCCGCGGCCCAGCAACTCAGTGCCGGCCTGCTGCAGCTGCCGGGCGCCGAGCTCGGCCACCCCGTCGAGGCCAACGAGATCTTCATGGCGCTGCCGGAAGCCGTCGTCGCCGGCCTCGAGGCCGAGGGCCAGAGCTTCCACCGCTGGCCCGGCGGCAGCGCCGCCAAGCCGCTGATCCGCCTGGTCACCGCCTTCAACACAACGGACGCCGCGGTGTCCGACTTCATCGCCGCGGCCGGCCGCCAGGCCGCCGCATAGCACCACAATAATAACCCCGAGGGTTTCATGAGCAGCATTCTCTTTTCGCCTCTCAAGATGCGTGGCCTCGAGCTCGCCAACCGCATCGCCATCGCGCCCATGTGCCAGTACAGCGCCAACGACGGCGTCATCAACGACTGGCACCTGATGCATTACGGCCAGTTGAGCGTCTCCGGCACCGGCGCCATGTTCGTCGAGGCCACGTCGGTCTCGCCCGAGGGCCGCATCTCGCCGGGTTGCATCGGGCTCTGGTCCGATGACACGGCCCAGGCGCTGGGCCGCCTGGTCAAGTTCCGCCAAAGCTACGGCAACGTGCCCTTTGGCGTGCAACTGGCCCACGCCGGGCGCAAGGCCTCGACCGGCCAGCCCTGGAACGAACACCGCGTGCTGGGCCCCGAGCACGGCGGCTGGAGCGTGGTCGGCCCCTCGGCCATTGCCTTCTCCAACGCCTCTCCGACGCCCGAGGAGCTCGACGAGGCGGGCCTCGGGCGCATCAAGAGCTGCTTCGTCGAGGCCACCGGGCGGGCTGACCAGATCGGCGTCGAGATCCTCGAGATCCACGCCGCCCACGGTTATTTGTTACAGCAGTTCCTTTCGCCCTTGTCCAACCAGCGCGGCGACCAATACGGCGGCAGCACGGAAAACCGCATGCGCTACCCGCTCGAGATCTTCGCCGCGGTGCGCCAGGTCTGGCCCGACGAAAAACCCCTGGGCGTGCGCATCTCGGCCGTCGACTGGGTCGAAGGCGGCTGGACCTTGGACGAATCGATTGCGCTGGCCAAGGCTCTCGAGGCGGCGGGCTGCGACTTCATCGACGTCTCGTCCGCCGGCGCCACCCCCGACGCCGTGATCGCGAGCGGCCCCGGCTACCAGGTCCCCTTCGCCGCCGCCATCAAGGCCGAGGTGAGCGACATGGCGGTGATGGCGGTGGGTCAGATCACCAGTGGCCGACAGGCCGAAACCATCGTGCGCTCGGGCCAGGCCGACATGGTGGCCCTGGGGCGCGGGTTCCTCTTTGACCCCCACTGGACCTGGCGCGCCGCCGAGGAACTCGGCGCCCAGGCCCCCTACCCGCCGCAATACGCCCGCAGCCACCCCTCGCTGCAAGGCCTGCCGATCCCGCCCGGCGCGCCGCCGGCGGAGGCGAGCTAGAACTAGAGAGCCGCGAGCGGCTGACCAAGTGCACGGAGGCACTCGCCGTTAGGCAGACCGGAAGGATGGCTTCCGGTCGCTTGATAGCGTCTGGAGCCGCCGCCGCGTCAAGCAGCCACTCACTCTGTTCGCTGGGCCACTTGACCCGGTCGTCTGCTGTGCTCGTTCGGTAAAGTCGCGAAATGTGATGGCGATAAATTAATCGGGGTCAGACCCGCAGTAATCGGAACTCCCGGATGAGCCTTTTGTGATTTGGCACTAAGCCGCCCCCGGGACGGGGACGGAGGCCAAGGGCTCGGATGCGCCTGCCCGGTGAGGGGCTAACAAAAAGCCGCCTGAGGCGGCGCCCGCCCGGTGAGGGACTAGCAAATTCCTTGATCGCGGGCGGGCGAAGGGTTATGACTTTCGCCCGTTCCGCACGGCCCTGCGTCCCCTTCGTCTAGTGGCCTAGGACATCGGCCTCTCACGCCGAAAACAGGGGTTCGACTCCCCTAGGGGACGCCAA
>JASLXG010000209.1 GCA_030740435.1 Alphaproteobacteria bacterium
CCGGCTGGCCGCGTGCTGGCTTTCGTCGGCAGCCGGGGCGGTGTTGGCAGCAGCACGGTGGCCCACAACACCGCCTGGAGCTTGAGCGACAGCTATGACGAGGACGTCGGCGTCGTCGATCTCGACTTACAGTATGGTACCGCTGCGTTGGCCTTCAACCTTGAGGCACGCCAAGGCGTTTTCGATGTCCTGGGCCAGCTCGACCGGATCGATGAGCAATTGCTGGCACGCTATCTCGATACCTACGAGGACCACATCCACGTGCTGGGAACCTCGGCCTCGCTGGCTCTGCCGGCCGACGTCGACGGTCAGGCTCTGGATGCGCTGATCGACATGCTGACCCGCAAGTTCCCCTTCGTGGTGCTTGATCTACCCAGCCATTGGGGCGAGTGGGTGGGCCACGTCATGGCCATGGCCGACGAAGCCGTGGTCACTAGCATGCTCGATCTGACATGTTTGCGCGACGCTCAGAACGTGCTGCGCCAAGTCAACGAAGATCGTGGCAATGATCGCAAGGCCTGGGTCGTGCTCAACCAGGCTGGGCGATTGAAAAAGACCGAACTCTCGGAAAAAGACTTCGAGAGCGTTACTGAGGATCGCTTGGCTTTGACCATGGCCTATGATCCAATACTGTTCAGCACTGCCTCCAACAATGGCCAGCCCATTGGCGAGGTGAACGCGCGCAGCAAAGCGGCCGCCAGCTTCAAGGAATTGGCGCGACGCTTGAGTGGCCGCCATGTTGCTGCCAAGCGCAAGAGAGAGGGGCCGTTTTCGTTCCTTTCACGGGGTAAGTAGCGATGTTCGGCAAACGTCAGCAAATCGAAAAAAAACCGCTGCCGCCGCCACCGCCGTCGGCACCGGAACCCGCCGCTTCAGCCGAGACCGCGGCGGCGCCATCGCCGGCTCCAGCCATGCCGCCACTAACCCCGTCTGCGGTCAAGAAGCCGGTGGTCGGCAAGATTCCGCCGCCGCCACCGCCACCAGCGGCCAACGAGGAAGCGGCGCCGGAACCGGCAGCGGCTCCCGAACCGGCGCCTCCTCCAGCGCCGGAGCCAGCCGCCGCAGCAGCCGAGTCGCCCAAAGCTGCCGAGCGCCCCGAACAGGTCCCGCTGCCGGAACCGCCGGTGCAGCTGCAGCCGCCGTCGCACAATGCGGAGCTGGAAGAGGCCAAGGTCGGTATCTTCAATTCGCTGGTCGATTCGATAGATCTGACTGAGCTCAGCAAGCTGGCGCCCGATACCATGCGGGCTGAGATCTCCGACATCATCGGTGAGATCATCGGCGTCAAAAACCTAGTGCTGTCGGCCAACGAGCAGCAGGGCATGATCGATGACATCTGCAACGACATCCTCGGCCTAGGGCCGCTGGAGCCGTTGCTGGCGCGTGACGACATCGCCGACATCATGGTCAACGGTGCGGGCCAGGTCTACATCGAGACCGGCGGCAAAAACGTGCTGACCGACATCAAGTTCCGCGACAATGCCCAGCTCATGAACATCTGCCAGCGCATCGTCAGCGCCGTCGGCCGCCGCGTCGACGAGTCCAGCCCGATCTGCGACGCCCGTCTGGCCGATGGCTCCCGCGTCAATGTCATCGCACCGCCGCTCTCAATCGATGGCCCGGCGCTGACCATCCGCAAGTTCAAGCAGGACAAGCTGACGCTGGACAAGCTCTGCGATTTTGGTGCCTTCAGCGAAAAGGCCAAGGTTGTGCTCGAGGTGGCCTCGGCCTGCCGTCTCAACATTTTGATCTCCGGCGGCACGGGCAGCGGCAAGACGACGCTGCTCAACGCGCTGAGCCGCCAGATCAGTACCGACGAACGCGTCATCACCATAGAAGACGCCGCCGAGCTTCAGCTCCAGCAGCCCCATGTGGTGCGCCTCGAGACGCGGCCCGCCAACCTCGAGGGCAAGGGCGAAGTGAACCAGACCGATCTGGTCAAGAATTGCCTGCGCATGCGCCCCGACCGCATCATTCTGGGCGAGATCCGCGGTTCCGAGGCGCTCGACATGCTGCAGGCCATGAACACCGGCCACGACGGCTCGATGGGCACCATCCACGCCAACAATCCGCGTGAAGCCATCACGCGTTTGGAAAATATGATCGCCATGGGTGGCTTCGAGCTGCCGCTCAAGAACATGCGCACCCAGATCGCCTCGGCCGTCAATCTGGTGGTGCAGGCCTCGCGGCTGCGCGACGGCTCGCGCAAGGTCATGCAGATCACCGAGATCGTCGGCATGGAGGGTGACGTCATCACCATGCAGGACATCTTCACCTTCGAATATGAAGGCGACGACGAGAACGGCAAGATCATCGGCTCGCACAAACCCACGGGCTTGCGCCCCACTTTCGTCGAGAAGGCAAGTTACTACGGCAGGGGCGATGAACTCATGGCTGCCCTGGATTAGCCGACATGTTGCAGGCACTGCTGGCACCCGGTGGAAGCAACGCGATCTTCTTCATCGCGGCCGCCATCGTCGGCCTCTGCATGGTCGGTCTGATTCTGCTGGTAGTGCTGGTTCGGGCCAACAAGCGGGCGCGTTTCAAGCGCCGCATGAACACCGTTCTCGGCATCCAGAAGAGCAGCCGGCTGGGTGGCAAGGGGCAGCAACGCGGCCTCTTGATCCAGGGCAAGCTCGACGAGATCGAGGCTTCGCACAAGAAGTCCAGGACGCAGCTCAGTATGCGTCAGCGCATCGAGATGGCCGGCCTCGATTTCACGCCCAAGCAGTTCTACCTGGCCAGCGCCGGGTTGGCGCTTACGACGCTACTGGTGGTGGTGATCATGCGGATCGGTATCCTGCCGGCGCTGCTGGCTTCGGCCACCATGGGGTTGGGCATGCCCAGGTTGGTGCTGGGTTTTCTGGCCGCGCGGCGGCGCGGCAAGTTCATCCATAACTTTGCCGACGCCGTCGACGTTATCGTGCGTGGCCTGCAATCGGGCCTGCCGCTGGGCGAGTGCATGAACATCATCGCCCGCGAGGCGGAGGAGCCCATCTGCACCGAGTTCCGCATGGTCATGGAGAGCACGCGGCTGGGCCTGCCGCTGACCGAGGCGCTGGAACGCGGCGTCGGCCGGGTCGACGTGGCCGAGTTCAAATTCTTTTCCATCGTGCTTTCGATCCAGGCCGAGACCGGCGGCAATCTGGCCGAGACGCTATCCAACCTTTCGGGCATCCTGCGCCAGCGCAAGAAGATGAAGGACAAGGTAAAGGCGATGTCGTCGGAGGCCCGCACCACGGCCGGCATCATCGGTTCGCTGCCCTTCATCATGGCCGGGATTCTGTGGCTTACCAGCCCCGATTACCTGAGCCTTTTGTTCAGCGAGTCGACCGGCAATATCATGATCGTCGGCGGTATCGTGTCGATGTCGATCGGCATCGCCGTGATGGCCAAGATGATCAATTTCAAGATCTAGGTGGGATATGAGCGCTAACGAAATCGTCGCGGCCGCGACCAACCTGGAGAACATGATCATGGCCTTCGGCACGGTGGGCATGTTCCTTACCGTGCTGGCGCTGTCGCTGCCCTTTGCCAAACGCGACCAGTTGGCCGGGCGGCTCAAGGCGGTGGCGGCGCGGCGCGAGGAGCTGCGCCAGATGGTCCACGCCCAGGCCGCCGAGCGGCGCAAGAAGGTGCCTGCCAAGCAGGATGCCGTGGCCTTCATGAACAAAGTACTGGGGCGCCTCAACCTGCGGGCCCAGATCGAGAGCCGCGACCTGCGCATGCGTCTGGCCCAGGCCGGCTGGCGCGGCCAGACGCCGGCCATCACCTTCGTTTTCAGCCGCCTTTTGCTGCCCATCGTTTTGGCTCTGGTGGCGGCGCTGTTGCTGATGGTGATGGGTCTCTTCAAACTGCAGTTCTCGACCCAGCTGCTGGGCGTGGCGGCCGCCGCCGGCGCCGGTTACTACCTGCCCAACGTGATGGTCAAGAACGCCGCCACCAAGCGCCAGGAAGGCATCACGCTGGGTTTTCCCGATACCCTCGACCTGATGATCATCTGCGTCGAGGCCGGGCTCTCGCTGGAGGCCGCCTTCACCCGGGTGGCCAACGAGATCGGCGAGCAAAACCCGGATCTGGCCGAGGAACTGGGCTTGACCACGGCCGAACTCAGCTTTCTCGGCGATCGCCGGGCTGCGTTAATGAACTTTTCCGACCGCGTCGGTACGCCCGAGGCACGGGCGCTGTCGACGACGCTGATCCAATCGGAACAGTACGGCACGCCGCTGACCGTGAGTTTGCGCGTGTTGTCCCAGGAAAATCGCGATTCCCGCATGTCGAAGGCGGAACAAAAGGCCGGAGCGCTGCCGGCCATGCTGACCGGGCCGATGATCGTCTTTTTCCTGCCCACCGTGTTCATCGTGCTGCTGGGCCCCGCCATCCTGCAGATCATGGCGCTATAGAGCCGCCGATCACGGTGGATGCCGAGCTTGAAGCCCGAGCCCAGGGGGGCGATGCCGAAGCCCAGTTCCGGCTCGGCCAGATGCTGCTGCACGGCCTGGGCGTGACTTTCGACGAGGCGGCGGGCCTGGATTGGTACCACCGGGCGGCGGCCCAGGGCTACGAACGGGCGCAGTTTGCCTTGGGCGAGGTCTACAAGGAGGGCCGCGTCACCCCCCAGGACCTGATCCAGGCCAGCATGTGGCTGAGCATCGTCATCCAAGGCGGCGGTGACCTGGCTTTGGCGGCGCGCGAGAGCCACGACCATCTGGCTCCCTATCTGACGCCGGAACAATCCCACGAGGCAGCCAGCCGGACCGGTGCCTGGACGCCTTCGAGTTAGAGCGGCTTTCGCCCCCAGGCCTGGAAAACCAGCGAGGTCACCGAGATGGTGCCGGGCTCGGCCAGATGGGCGCGGCAGGCGGCGATGGTGGTGTCGAGTTCGCCTTGTGCCATCAGCCCCAGTCGGGCGATCACCGGGCGCAATGAAATCAGCGTCTGGGGCAAGTAGTCGGCCAAGGCGTCGTGGCTGCGAGCGCGGGCCGTACAGGCGCGGAAATCGAGATCCTCGAGGCCGGCATCTTGCAGCAGGCCATAGACCTGGCGGCCGGCATAGGGATCGGCGCCGACTTTCGTGAAAACCTCCAGCAGCAGCGCCTTCAGGCATTCGAAGGCGGCGTGGCTGGGATAGGCGGCGATGCCGATACCGTCGGCTTCCTGGACGGCCAGCACACCACCCGGCTTGAGGCGTGCGAGCGCCGCCGCGATGACCTCGTGGTGGCGGCTGATGTTGGTGATGACGTAGCGCAGGTGGACGAAATCGAACTCTGCCGGGCCGGGCTCAAAAAGGCTCCGCTGTTCGAAGCTGACTTTTTCCAAGCCCTGCTGCCGAGCCCAGGCGCGGGCCGCGGCCAAGCTGTCGCCGTCGGCTTCGATCCCCAGCACGCGGCCGGTAGGGCCCACCCGCTGTGCCAGCAGGTCGACGATGCCGCCGGCGCCGCAGCCCAGATCGAGGCAGGCCTGGCCCTCGGCCAGGCCGATGCGGTCGAGCATGACGGCCGTCTCGCCGGCCAGGGATTCGGCCTGCACGCGCAGCCGCGCGATTTCTTCGGCGCCGCTGTCAAGCGGGTAGTGGCCGTCCCGAAATCGGCTGGGCGGTGGCGATCCCTGGTCTGCCATCAGTTTGGCCAGGTCGTCACTGGGTCTGCACGACCCAGCACATCAGGCTGCGGGCCTGGAGCTTGCCGCAGGCGGTCTTGGCGCTGCCCCGGGTAGGGAAGGGGCCGACGGCGGCCAGGTATTCGGTCATTGGGCGCTGGCCGATGCGGCGGCTGACGATTTCCACCTTGAGCTGGCTGTAGGCCAAGTCCTGGCTGCTGATCGAGCGCCAGCCCTTGATGGCCTGCTGGGCCGTGGCATAGGGCCCGACCTCGATGACGTAGGGCCGCTGCGGGGCGGCGTTCTCCCCGGCGCCGCTTGCGGCGTTCAGTGCGCGCAGCTGCACGCCGTCGCGCATCTCGCGATAGTAGGCCAGGTTGCGCGCCACCAGGTCGGCCGGCAGGTCGAGCCGGGCCAGCCGTTCGGCGGCCGCCAGTTTGCCGCCGACGCCATACAAGAGCGCCAGGTTCTGGCGCACCTGGGCGGTGGCGCCGGGCAACGTGGCGGCCTTCTCGAGCAGTCGCGTGCCTTCTTCCATATCGCCGGCGAGTGCCGCCGATAGCGCCATGTTGTTGATGATGGCGACGTTGTCGGGTGACAATACCTGGGCCGCTTGATAGGCCTGCAGCGCCTCCAGGCGCTGGCCGATGTGGTCGTTGGCGATGCCCAGGGCGGTGTAGGAGCGCCAGTCCGCCTCGCCCAGGCTGAGCGCCTTGGCGAGCAGCTCGACGGCCTCGTGCGGCCGGCCCGTGGCGATCTGCACCTTGCCCAACTCGGCCATCAGCCGGGTATCCTCGGGCCCCACCTTCAGGGCCTTCTCCAACACCTGGGCGGCGCGCCCGGGGGTGCCGGTGTAGCGCAGGTTGCGGGCATAGCCCAGCGCCGCCGTCAGGTCGTTGGGATTGGCGGTGTAGAGCTGGCGGAAGTAGCGCAGCGCCAGGCCATAGTCATGCGACTGCTGCGCCGCCGCCGCCGCCTTGTGCAGCGACTTGTCGATGGCCGCGGCGTCCTCGGCCTCGAACGGCGCGAAGAGGCTGCAACCCGCCAGAAAGGCCAGCGCAACCACGGCCAAAGCTGGCACCCGTGCCCGGTTCATATGCCGCCAATACTGCCCCTGGCGCCAAAAATCAAGTAATTTCAAAAACCTAACGGGGGTGGGCGAGGTGTGGTCGGATCGTTTTCAGCCGGACCACCAAACCGTATAGCTGTGCGGCGCCAGCAACACCGGTATGTGGTAGCGCGCTTCCGCGTCGGGCAGCCTCAGGCGGATGACCACCTGGTCCATGATCTGGCGGGCCGCTGAAGCGGCGAAGACCCCTCCGGTGTCGAAGACCAGTTCGTATTGCGCCTCGGGCTCGACCTCGACCGGCACCGAGATGCGGCCCTCGTCGTCGGCCGTGACGGCGAAGACCTGCTCGCGCGCGCCGTCTTCCAGAAGTCTGAATAGCGCCACTTTGACGCCACCCAGCGAACGGCCCTGGAGCGAATCAAGTACGTGCGACGAGATGACGGCCATAGCGGCCCCTCCTATTCGATCGAGGACTTGTCGCGCCGGTCGGTCATGGCCAGCACGACGGGGCTGATAATGCCCTTGGTCTTGACGTTGACGCAGGCCGTCTTGCCGCTGGCCAGGGCGCGTTGGAGTGCGGGCTGCAACTGCTCGCGGCTTTCCACCAGTTCGCCGTGCCCGCCCAGCCCTTCGAACATGGTGTGGAAAGGAATATCGCGAAAGTCGGTGGCGAAGCGCTGCTTGCTGTGGAAGATGCGTTCCTGCTGCTGAGCGATGCAATCGAGGCTGCCGTTGTTGTCGATGACCACGGTGATGGGCGCGTTCTCCTGGAAGGCCGCTTCGACGCTCAGGCCGCCGGAGAGAAAGGCGCCGTCGCCGCTGATCAGCAACACCTTGCTCTCGGGCTGAGCGAGCTTGGCCGAGAGGGCAAACGAAACGCCGACGCCGAGCAGGCTGAAGGTGCCGGGGTGCAAAATCCCGCGCAGCTTCTGGCCCTGCCAGCCGGCCACGTTGACGGCGATTTCCGACCAGAAATGCGTATTGCCGCCGTCCACCACCAGCCAGTCGTCGGCCCCCAGCACGCCTTGCACGTCGAGGGCCAATTGCAGCGGATGCATGAGGGATTCGTGGAAAGGCTTTTCCAATTCAGCCAAGGTCTCGGCCACCCATTCGCCGCGCTTGGCGCGGTTGGATTCGTACCAATCCGTCCCCAATTTCCAGCTGCCGTCACGCTCCAGCCCGAGCAGCGCCTCGAGAAAGGCGCCGGGATCGCTGAGCAACGTGCGGTCGGCCGAGCGGTTGAGGTCGAGCTCTTCCTGCGAGCCGTTGACGCAAACGAGCTGGGTGCTCTCGGGAAAGAGCGGCGGATTGCCGAAGTTGAGCTGGTTGTCGAGACGGCCGCCGAGCACGATGGCGACGTCCGATTGCTGCAGCGCGAACTTCGACGGCGGATACTGGTGCACGTCGGCCAGGCCCATGTAGGCCGGATTGTCCTCACCCAGCAGCTTCTGGTGATAGGGCACGTTGAAAAGTGGAATGCCGAGTTGCTTGCCCACAGCTTCGAATTCGGCCTCGGCGCCCGACCACCAGGCGCCGTGGCCGCCGATGAGGATGGGCCGCTGGGCGCTGGCGACGAGGTCGAGAATGGGCTCCAGGTCGTCGGGACAGGGCCAGGCCCGGGCCGGCGCCCGATGACGACGATCGAAGGGACGTTCCTCGCGGCGGGCAGCTTCCTCGAATGAGGAATACATGATGTCGACCGGGATCGAGAGGTGCACCGGCCCGGGATACCCCGAGGTGGCGATGCGGTATGCCCGATCGACGAACTCCGAGATCCGCGTGCCGTCGCGCACGGCGGCGCTGTATTTGGTCAAAGGCGCCGCGATGGCGACGTCGTCGATCTCCTTGAAGCCGCCGCTGCCCTCGCGCTGGAAGGTCGAGGAGCCGGTGATGAAGATGACCGGCGAGCGCTCGCCCCAGGCCTCCATCATGGCCGGCACGGCATTGGCGAAGCCCTCGGGGCCGATCAGGCAGGCCGTGGGCTTGCGCGTGATGCGAGTGCGGCCGTCGGCCAGGTGGCCGGCGATCTGCTCGTGGGGCGCATTGACCACCGGTATCTGGCACTCCATCAGCCCCTCGAGCGCCGGGATGCAGAAGCCGCCGCTCAGCGTGAAGACCTGGTCGATGCCCTTTTCCAAAAGCGCCTGGGCGAGCACGGTACCGCCACGGATTTTCATGTTTGTTCCTCGTTTCGGGCGATCAGGCTGTCATCGATGCCCGTCAGATCCGGCTTTCCCAACTGGGCGATGGAAACGCTGATCTCTTCCCTCAGGATCTCGACAATCCTTTCCATGCCGCGCTCGCCGTCGGCGCCGATGGCGTAAAGAAAGGGGCGGCCCAGCATGACGAAGTCGGCGCCCAGCGCCAGCGCCTTGATGATGCCGTCGCCGTTGCGTACGCCGCTGTCGAAAAGCAGGGGATAGCCCTCGCCCACCGCCTGGCGGATCCTGGGCAGCATATGGATCGCCGGCACGACGCTGTCGAGCTGGCGGCCACCGTGGTTGGAAACGTATAGGGCATCGATGCCGCGCTCCTTGGCGGCCAAGGCATCGGCCGGCGCCAGCACGCCCTTGACCACCAGCGTGCGCGGCCAGCGCTGGCGCAGCATTTCGAGAAACTGCCAGTCGAGGCGGCCGCGGCCCTCATTGCGCACCCAGGCCTTGAACACCTTGTCGCTGCTTGTGCTGGCCACGTAGTCGTTGAAATTCGCGGTCACCGGCACGCCGGCCGCAATGGTGCCCAGCGACCAGGCGGGATGGCGGGCGAAATCGAGGAACTGGCGGGGCCCGATGCGGAAGGGAACCTGGAAACCGTTTCTTAGATCACGCAGCCTGAGCGAGACCTGGGGTACATCGACGGTCAGCATCAGCACTTCATAGCCGGCCTCGTCGGCGCGCCGCACCTGATCCATGGCGATTTCCTGCGAATGCCCGACGTAGAGCTGGAACCAGGCGTTTTCGCCGGCCCGTTCCCGGGTCTGCTCGATGGTGCTGGAAGCGGCCGTCGAGAGGCAGAGCGGAATGTCGTGACGCGCCGCCGCCCGGGCCAGGATGGCGTCGGCGCCAGGCCAGACGAGATCACACATGCCCATCGGCGCGATGCCGAAGGGCAGTCCCCAGTCGCGGCCCAGGAAGGATTTCGCGAGATCGCGCTCTTCGACATTGACCAGCACCCGGGGCAGCAGGCGGATGGCGTCGAGGACTTGGCAGTTGAGGCGACTGGCGCTCTCTGCGCCGGCGGCACCGTCGACGTAGTCGAACATCATGCGCGGCAGGCGCCGCCGGGCCCGAGCCCGGGCATCGGCAACCGTGAGGATCTTGTCGGCCCGGGCCATGGCTTAGAACAGGACGCTCGGCAGCCAGGTGGCGGCGGCCGGAAAGGCGATCATCAAGAGGCCGTAGATGACGCCGACCAGCACGAATATCGGCACTTCCTTGAAGGCCTGGTCAGGGCTTTCGTTCAAGACCCCGGCCGAGGTGTAGACGCCGACACAGACCGGCGGCGTCAGCATGCCGATACCGGCAAAGGCGGTGAAGATGACGTAGAGGTTCAAGAGGTCGAGCTTGAGCGAGAGCGCGATGGCGGCAAACACCGGCACCGTCAGGTAGAACACGGGGATGATCTCGAGGAAGGTGCCGAGGATCAGACAGATGACGCCGACCATGAACCAGAACATCAAGGGCGTGACGCCGAAATCGGTGAAATAGGTGATGATGGCCTGGGGCGTCCGGGTGTAGGTCAGGACCACCGAGAGGAAAGTCGCCATGGCGATGATGGAGAAGATCATGGCCGTGGCCACGGCGGTATGGCGAAGCGCCTCCATGAGGCCCGCGATGGTCAGTTCGCGGTGCACGAAAAAGCCGATGAGGATGGCCCAGACTCCGGCCACGGCGGCCGTTTCCGAGGGCGTCAGAAGGCCGGCGTAGATGCCGCCCAGGATGATCACCGGTGTCGCCAGGCCGGGCAGCGCGGCGCGGATCGAGAGCAGGATCTCGGCCCCCGTGGCCCGCACCGGATTGCGGATGTCCCAGCAGCGCCAGACCACCAGGATGATCAGCAGCAGCAGCAGCACCAACCCCGGTATTACGCCGGCGGCAAAGGTTTGCGACACCGGCACGTGGGTCAGCGCGCTATAAAGGATGGCGGCATTCGAGGGCGGGATCAGGGCCTCGAGAAAGGCCGCCGCGGCGGCCAGCACGATGACGAAGGGCTTGGGATAGCCCTGTTCGATCATCTTCGGCATCAAGATGGTGCCGACGGCCGTGATGGCGGCCAGGATGGAGCCGCAGAAGGCGGCGAAAAAGCCCATGGTGAGCACCATGCCGATGCCCAGGCCGCCGGGCCAGTGGCCCACCAGAGCAATGGTCATGTTGACCAGCCGCGACGCGATGCCGCCGCGCAGCATGACCATGCCGGCAAAGATAAACAGCGGCACCGCGATCAGCACGTTCTTGGTGACGGCACCGAAGGAGACTTGAATCAAGGTCGACCAGGGCAGATTGAGATCGAGCACCGCCGACATCGACGAGCCGATGCCGAAGACCAGAAAGACCGGCAGCGACATGCCCAGCAGCACTAGCGAAACCAAGATTGCCACGATCGTCATGGCGTGGCCCCGGGTTGCTGCAGCGGATGATCGGGATGGAGCAGATCATGAAGATCGCGCAGCACCATTTCGGCGGCGAAACTGGCCAATATGGCGAAGCCGACGGGAAAGGAGAGGTAGATGTACCAGATGGGGAATTCGATCTCCATCTCGGTGACCTGGCCCAGCATCTGAAACAGCGCCACGGCATCGATACCGGCGATAAAAAAGACGATGGCGGCGCCGAAGGCGATGGAATTACAGACCAGGCGCAGCATCTTCTGTCCGCGCCAAGACAGCTTGGGCGGCAGGAAATCGACACTGATGTGAGTTTGGCTGCGGAGCAGCACACCCAGCAGCAGGAATACCAGCCACGGCATCATCATGGGCGGCAGTTCCATCAGCCAGTCGTAGCCGGTGCCGGTGAGATAGCGCGTGGCGGCGCCGCCAAAAAGCGCCAGCACGGTGAAGGCGACGATGGCCATGGCCAGGGCCATGGCAAGCTTGGCGATCAGGTCGTTGATGCGGCCCAGGATGCCCGTGAGCAAAGCCACTTTGCCGACGCCCCTTTTGCGGTCCTATAAGATAGCCCGCCGCGACGGCCCAAGATCATGACTTTGGGTCGTGATCTTGGACCGCTGTAGCGGCAGCAGTATGGGTTCGGCTATTTCTTCGACCAGGCCTGAGCAGCTTTCAATACGTCGGCGTCGACCAGTTCGGCCAAGGCGGGGAACACCACCTCGTCGCTGAGCTTGTCGAACTCGGCCTTGGCCGCACCCTGGAGCACCGTGACCACGCCGCCGCGGCCCTGGAACTCCTTCAAGAGGTCGTCGGAGGCTTTCATGATCTGGGCCGAAGACTTGGCGCCCACCTCCTTGCCGACATCGAGAATGATCTGCTGCAGATCCTTGGGCAGGCCGTCGAACCAAGCGCTGTTGGCCGTCAGGTAGGCGTCGGCGAAGGCCTGGTAGGGCAGCTGACCAAATTTCAGATATTCCCACCAGCTATAGGCCTTGAGGCCGTTGGGCACGGTGTTGAGGGTGTCGATCATGCCGGTCTGCAGTGAAGTGTAAACCTCGCGCGTGGGCAGCGAGATCATCTTGACATTGAGCGCCTTCCAGCGCGGCCGCTCGGTCTTGAAGAGCGCCCGGGCCTTGAGGCCCTTCATGCTGGCGATGCTGTCCATCTTGCTCTTGGTGCTGAACGACATGAAGGGGCCCACCGGGTTGTACATCACCACCCGGGTTCTGGTCTTGGCCGACACGGCGTTCCAGACCCTGCTGCCCACCTTGTCCTCGGTGAAGAACTTGCGCTGGTCCTCGAAGCTTTTGAACAGCCCCGGGAAGCTGGCGATGGTGAAATTCTTCACCACCGGAGGATAGCTGATGATGCCGACGACGCCACCCATCTCCACCGAACCGGCGGTCAGCGCGCCCTGGATCTCACGGATGCCGAAAAGCTGCCCTGCGGGGAAGGTGTCGATGCGCAGCCGGCCCTTGGATCGTTTGGTCACTTCGTCGGCAAATTCCTTGGCGAAAATGGCGGAGGTGTGGGCGGGACCCCAGTGATAGGAAAGCCGGCCTACAATCTCCGCGGCGGAGGCCGCCGCGGGCAGCCAGCCAAGCCCCAGCCCGGCAGCCAGCAGTGCCGCCCCGGCGGCGCTACGAACCAAGGTCTTGCGCGGATTCAACGAAGCTATTTTTGACATCGACATTTCCTCCCTGAATTCCCTGTGGACCCGCCTGCCGGCAGCGCAAACCGCGTTGCAGCAGCGTTCCTCGTTGCGTTTTCGCCAAACGAAGGTATCAGCTTACACGATTAGGGCAATTCGGTTTGTTTGCAAAATACTATTTAGAAATCGAATTCATAACGAAACGGCATGGCAGCGCCAGTCGGCACGAAACTCTTGGGGCCATCGCCGGTCATTCCGAAGCAATCAAACGCCCCTTCCAATTCCCGGTTTCCATTTCCTCGATGAGCAGTTGACGCATCGCCCGGTAGGTCACTCGAGCCGCATCGGTCAGTGGACGGTTGGCCGGCACGGCGAGCGAAATGGACCGCGAGAGGTTTGGTTTGACGATGCGACGGGCGTCGACCAATCCGCTCTGCCACAGCTCATACACAGCCGGCCAATTCAGAATCGCGGCCGCTAGCCCGGATCGGACAAAACTCAGGATCGTCGTCAACGAGTGGTGTTCGTAGCGCACGGGAAGCGTGCGTCCGGCCCGGGCGACCGCCTCCTCGACACATCGTCGCAGTTGAAATTCCCGGCCCGGCATCACCAGACGCATGCGTTCGACTTGCCTTAGCGTGACTGTGCGGGGACGTGCCTCCGCTCCGTCGCGGCGCGTCACAAGGTAGAGAAATTCCTCCAGAATCGGCGTGAAGTCGGTATATTTGAGATGCTCCGCATTGGGCATGACGCCGAAGTCGACTTGACCCGTTTCGATCACTTGGCCGCTTTGATTTCCCAGACCGTCGACAATTCCGATGGAGACTCCGGGATATTCATTCTCGATCCGTTGCACCAGTTTTGGCGCCAGCAGCCCGGTCACGGTCATCGGCAGTGCGACGCGCACTTCGCCCACCGGATCGCTGGTCCGATTTTGGGCTTCATTGCGGGCAATCTCGATCTGTTCGAGGATCGAGCGGGCGCGGTTGTAGAACCGTTGGCCGACATCGGTCAGAGAGGCCCCGTGGCGGCCACGATCAAGAAGCCGCGCGCCCACCTCGTACTCCAACTCTTTTATCTGCCGGCTCAAGGCCGGCTGCGCAATATTCAATTCCCGGGAAGCGGCCACATACCCGCCTGCCTCCACGATCGCCGTCAGATACCTCAACTGAATGAACTTCATGCTGGAATTCCCCAACGCCTCACAGGGCAAGGTATATTAATCTGTTATGCGTATCTCGAAAACAACCGACTTTGCTATAAGCCTGCATGTTCTCACCTTCGCACCGCCCTGGATGACGCGGTGAGAAATGCCGGGTAGGCCGCCGGCGTCAGGCCAAGGGCAAATCGAGCGTGGCGGCAAGTCCGCCCAGGCCTGAGCGGGCAAGAACCAGGGTACCGCCGTGAAGTTCGGCGACTTCACGCACGATACTCAAACCGAGACCGCTGCCCGGCACCGTCTCGTCCAGGCGCCGGCCTCTGTTGAGCACCTCGGAATGATGTTCCTCGGCGATGCCGTCGCCGTCGTCGTGGACCACCAGAAGCAGCCGGTCCTGGCTTGCCCGGGCCCTGATTTCGACCTTCCGTCGGGCCCATTTGCAGGCATTGTCCATCAGATTGCCGAGCATTTCCTCGAGGTCGCGGCGGTCGCCCTTGAACTCGAGATCATCGACGCCGCTGGCGGCGATTTCGATCTTGCGTTCGGCGTGAACGCGATCGAACATGCGGCAGAGATCGTCGACCACTGGGCGCAGCGCGACGCGAGCGCCCAGCGCTTTGTGAGCGCCCGCCGCCCTGGCCTGGGAAACGTGCCATTCCACGCTGTCGGTCATCAGATCGACTTGGTGGCGCAGCACTTGGCCGTTTTCGCCGCTCATCGGCTGGGCCAGGTTATTGAGCACGCTCAGCGGGGTCTTGAGGGCATGGGCCAGATTGCCGGCCTGGGTCCTGGCGCGATCGAGGAGCGCCGCGTCGTGCTCGAGCAAGGCATTGAGTTCGTCGACCAGGGGCGAGACCTCGCGGGGGAAATCACCCACCAGGCGCTGGCTGTGGCCGGCCCGGATGCCGGCCAGGGTGGTGCGGATCTCGGCCAGCGGTCGCAGGCCGTAATTGACCCGCAGCATAAGGCCGAAGACCAGGCTGACCCCCAGGACGGTGAGAAAGATCACCGTGGTGCCGGTGAAGTCGCGCACCGACTGATCGACGATGGCGGCCGGACCGGTGACCGTGATGGTCAGGGTCTCGCTCGATCCGGGCGCCACAACCTGGCGCCGGATGCCGCGCAACGGTTGCCCACCAACATCCCGGGTGGAGAACGATATGGTCTCCGGCCGGCGCAACAATCCGACGGTTTCCAGGGTGTCGTGGCCCAAGGAGCGCGAGCGCTCCGCCATCTGGGATTTTGCCGTGGCCTGCCAGTACCAGCCGGAACCCAAGCGGTTGAACCGCGGGTCGACCGGGTGGCGCTTGAGGGCCACGCGTCCATCGCCGGCGACGACCACCAGTTCGAGAATTTCGTGCAACTGATCGTCGAGGGTGGCCTCGAACTCCTTGACCACATGGTTCTCGAACAAGGCCGCCAGAAAGAAACCGGTGGCCACCAGGACGAGAGCGCTCCAAATCGTGCCGATCACCAGCAGCCGGGTGTTGATCGAGGTCTTAGACATTGCTCGAGCTCGGCTCCGGCACGGCTTCCAGGCGATAGCCGCGGCCCCGATAGGTGCGGATCCTATGGGCGCCGATCTTCCGCCGCAGGCGGCGGACGAAGACTTCGATGGTATTCGAATCGCGGTCGAAATCCTGGTCGTAGATATGCTCGATCAGCTCGCTGCGAGAGACCACGGCGCCGTCCTGGTGCATCAGGTAGGAAAGAACCTTGAGCTCGTGCGAGGTCAGCGGGATCACAGTCCCGGATAGCTTGACCTCGCCGCTGCGGGTGTCGAGCTGCAAGGGGCCGCAATCCAGGATTGCGGCGCTGTGTCCGGTAGCCCGCCTGATGGCGGCGCGCAAGGTGGCCGTCAGTTCCTCCATGCGGAACGGTTTGGTGACGTACTGATCGGCACCTGAATCGAAGGCCTTGACTTTTTCGCTCCAAGTGTTGCGGGCGGTGAGGATGACCACAGGCACATCGCGTCCGGCCTGGCGCCACTGCTTGAGCAGGGCGGCGCCGTCGAGCTTGGGCAGTCCCAGGTCGAGCACTATGCCGTCGTAGGACTCGGTTTGGCCAAGGAACAGGCCTTCCTCGCCGTCGTGCGCGACGTCGACCGAATAGCCCTGCCGATCAAGAGCGCGGGCCACTTGTCTGGCCAGGTTGACCTGCCCCCAAGGTTTGTACCATATCCTATGTTAGTCTGTTTGCCATCCGTTCTGAGGCCCGGTTCGGCCGCAGC